>DATAOI010000033.1 GCA_036265815.1 Gemmatimonadales bacterium | reverse complement strand
CGGTTCCACCTGGTGATCGGGCGGAATCCGGTCGACGCGACGATGGTGCTGAGGACTCCCGTGTCCGACCCCGACGTGGACGCGCGGGTGCGCGGCAAGGTCGACCTCGCCGACGTCCGTCGCACCCTCAAGCTCGAGGGGATCGACCAGCTCGCCGGCACGGTTGCGGCGGATGCCGCGGTGCGCACCCGGATGTCGTTCATCGACAAGAAGCAGTACGACAGGGTCGGGGCGAGCGGAACGCTGGACGTCGGCAATCTCACCGTCAAAGGCAAGGACCTGCCGCATCCGCTCGCCATCGAGCAGGCGTCCCTCCAGCTCGCGCCCCAGCGGGCGGAGCTCCGCTCGTTCAAGGGCAGCCTCGGCAGCAGCGACGTCCAGGCCTCGGGCACGCTGGAGAACCTGCTCGCCTTCGTGATGCGGGACGACACGCTCCGCGGGACGGCGACGATGCGGAGCAATCGGTTCGATCTCAACGAATGGAAGTCCGGCGAGGGCGACCTGCAGATCATCCCGGTGCCGCCCAAGATCGATTTCGGGCTGGTCGCCACCGTGGGGGAGCTGACCTACGGCAAGCTCAAGATGAACAACGCTCACGGCCGGCTCCGGGTGAAGGACCAGCGCGTCACGCTGGAAGATTTCCAGATGAGCACGCTGGGAGGAACCATAGGCGTGTCCGGCTTCTACGAGACGACCAACCTGGCCAAGCCGACGTTCGACGTCGGACTCAAGATGACGAAGGTGGATATCCCGTCAGCCTTCCAGGCGTTTACCACCGTACAGACGCTGGCTCCGGTCGCCAAGTATGCCGTGGGAGAGATGTCCACTGATCTGCGGGTGACCGGCGCCCTGGCCAAGAACATGATGCCGCTGTTTCCCGGGCTCAGCGGCGGCGGGACGGTCCAGACGACGAATCTGGATCTGAAGGACTTTCCACCGCTGGAGAAGGTGGTCGACGTGACCAAGCTCAAGCTCCTGGACAATCCGGGGCTCGATGCCATTCGCGCGGCGTTCCAGATCCGGGAGGGCCGGCTCTTCGTGCAGCCGTTCGAGGTGAAGCTGGGGCAGACCACGATGAACGTGAGCGGTTCCAACGGGCTGGATCAGTCGCTGCGCTACACTCTGGGTCTGCGGGTGCCCCGCGCCGAGCTGGGCGGCGGGGCCAATCAGGCCATCGGGGGCCTGCTGTCGAAGGCCGGGAAGGCCGGCCTCGATCTCACGGCCGCGCCGGAGATTCCGCTCGCCATCCAGCTCGGCGGCACGGTGACGAGTCCCACCGTGGGGGTCGACCTGAGCAGTCTCGGGTCATCGGTGAAGGCCGGCGCGGAGCAGGCGGCGCGCGCGGCGGTGACGCAGAAGGTAGACACCGCGGCGGCGCGCCTGGTCCGGGAAGCCGAGCAGCGCGCCGCCGTCATTCGCCAGCAGGCCGAGTCGCTGGCGGTCAGGGTGAAGCGCCAGGGCTATCAGCAGGCCGACTCGCTGACCGCCCGGGCCACCAATCCACTTCTCAAGGCCGCCGCCAAGCCAGCGGCCGACGCGCTCCGGAAGCAGACGGATGAGAAGGCCGCCGGCATCGTCAGCGAAGCAGGCCGACGCGCCGATAGCCTGGTGGCTGCGGCCCGCCGGCAGGCGAACCAGGGCGCGCCGGACAAGTAGGCACCCAGTCCGGGAGGCGAGCATGATCGGCGATCGAGGGGAGGGCGAAAGTCAGGATCTTGTCGGGTGCCGTGGTCGCGCTGGCACTTATGGCGCAGGCCACGGGCTTCCGCCGCGAGACCCTGGCGATCGCGTTGCTGCTGATGGCCGTGGCGCTCTTCATCGGCGTCGCAACTTTCGTCCGAGGCGTGGCGATCAACTATGAGGATGCGCGCTGGGTCGCGGGAATGAATCTGTTGCGGCAGGCCTACCTGCAGATGATTCCGGAGCTGGAGCCGTATTTCGTGACAGGCCATGGGCCCGAGGGGGACCGGCAATCCCTTGCCTACGGCTCGCGCCAGCGTCTCGCCACGCTGGTCAACAGCCTGACGACCACGTCAGGCGTGGTTGCAGCCCTAAACTCTGTCCTTGCGGGCTCGATGGCGAGCGACATCGCCGCGCTCCTCGGTGGCGGCCTGTCGCTCGAGATCCCGCTCGGCGCCGCGATCTCGCTGGCGTCTGCCCTGATGCATGTCCGGCACGCGGGCCGCTTCCGACAGACCCATGGGTGGCCGGGCGCACCCTCCGCTGGAACCCGCGCCTGAACCCTGCGTAGTGTAGGTCATAATCCCTCACTCGTCCGTCACTGCCCCCGGCCGGGAGGCCATCCCTCGGTGAGACGGCTCTCCAGCCCGACCCTCCTCGCCGTCCTCGCGCTGGCCGCCTGCACGCGGCTCGCCGCCCAGGTGCCCGACACACTCGCCTCCATCGCCGCCGGCCGCCTCACCGGCAGCATCCAGCTCGACGGCTCGCCAGACGAGGCGGCGTGGGCCGAGGCGGCTCCCGCCACCCCGCTCACCCAGCGGGATCCCGATGAAGGCGCGGCTCCCAGCGAGCAGACCGAGATCCGAGTCCTGCTCAGCGGCGACGCTCTCTATATCGCTGCCCGGCTCCACGACCGGGACCCTGCGCGCGTCCGGGCCCTCCTCACCCGGCGGGATGCCACCAGCGAGAGCGACCGATTCACGGTGGAGCTGGACTCGCGCTTCGACCGGCTCACCGCGTTCGTCTTCGAGGTGAATCCGCGCGGAGTGCGCCGGGACGGCATCCTGCAGCCGGACGGCACCGTGGACTACTCACCCGATCCGGTCTGGGAGGCCGCGGTCCGGGAGGACACGACCGGCTGGTCGGCGGAGATCCGGATTCCGCTCTCGCAACTCCGGTTCAACCGTGGGGGCGACAGTTGGGGCGTGCAGTTCATCCGCTTCATTCAGCGGCGTGGTGAGGAGGACGTCTTCGCTTTCGTCCCCAAGACCGAGCACGCCAGCGTGAGCCGCTTCGGCCGGCTCACCGGGCTCGCGGACCTCCCGGCGCTACGGCACGCCGAGGTGGCGCCGTACGTGACCGGGCGAGGGGAGTACACCCATCCCGAGGCCGGCGATCCCTTCCACGACGGCAGCGATTACTTCACCAACGCGGGCGCCGATCTCCGGCTCGGCGTCGGAGGCAACCTCGCGCTCGATGCGACGGTCAACCCCGATTTCGGTCAGGTGGAGGTGGACCCGGCCATCGTGAATCTGTCCGCCAACGAGACCTTCTTCGACGAGAAGCGGCCGTTCTTCCTCGAGGGCGCGAGCCTGTTCTCCTTTGCCCAGGTCAACGCCTTCAGCGTCGCGGGATTTCCCGGCGTCTTCAACTCGCGCCGCGTCGGCCGGCCGCCGCAGCGAAGCCTGGAAGACGACGACCCGGCGTTCAGCGACGCGCCGGTGGTGAGCCGGATACCCGCGGCGCTCAAGCTTACCGGCAAGTCGGCCCGCGGGTGGTCGGTGGCCCTGCTCGACGCGGTGACCCGGGAGGAGCAGGGCCGTTTCGTCGACAGCCTGGGGGCCAGCCACCGGGTCCCGCTGGAGCCGCTCTCCAACTACTTCGTGGGCCGCCTCCGCCGTGAATCGGCCGACGGCAACCGCGCGATCGGAGGGCTGTTCACATCGGTGGACCGCCGGCTCGACGATTCCGCCCTGGCCGGGCTGCTGCGCTCCTCGGCGTACCTGGCGGGGGTGGACGTGAACCGCTATTGGGCGAATCAGGGCTGGGCCTTCGACGCATTCGTGACCGGCAGCCTGGTCCGCGGCGATCCGGCGGCGATCACCCGCACCCAGCGCTCCTCGGCCCGTTACTACCAGCGCCCCGACGCGGAGCGGCTGTCACTCGACTCCACCCGGACGTCGCTGGCTGGCTACAACTGGGTGGCGGCCCTGACCAAGCTTTCGGGCCAGTGGCTGGGCAGTGTGACACTGCAGGACAAGAGCCCGGGCTACGAGACCAACGACGCGGGCTTCGAGGTCTACACCAACCGGCGCGCGGTGGCCACCGACATGGGGTATGCGGAGTACCGACCCGGCCGGCTGTTCCGCAACTACGAGGCGCACCTCTTCAGCGTCAACGAGTGGGATTACGACTGGAACCGGATCACTTTCGACCTCGGTCTCAAGCAGGTCGCCCGGTTTCGGAACTTCTGGCAGGCGACGCTCACCACCCATCTCTACCCGGCCACCAGCGACGACCATCTCACCCGCGGCGGGCCATTGACTCGCGCACCCGCCGCCCGACAGGTCACCCTGCAGCTCGACTCGGACCGCCGGCACCGGCACACGTTGGGCATCGGCGTGGATTACTTCTGGAACACGGCGCAGACGCACACCCTGGTGTTTACGCCGTCGATCACGCTCAACCCCAGGTCCAACCTCCAGGTCGCGCTGACGCCGAGCCTCGTCTTCGACCACGAGGCTGCACAGTACGTGCAGACCGAGACCGATCCGACCGCCACGGCCACCTTCGGGGGCCGCTATGTCTTCGCGGAACTCCGGCAGACGCAGCTCGCGTTCGAGACTCGGGTCAACTGGACCTTCACCCCGACGCTGAGTCTCCAGCTGTACGCGCAGCCGCTCCTGTCGGCCAACGGGTTCCGAGACTACAAGGAGCTGCGAGCACCGAAAACCTACGACTTCGCGGTGTACGGGCGCGACCGGGGCACCATCGCGCCGGACGGGAGCGGGGGATTCACTGTCGACCCAGATGGAGCGGCCGCGGCCGCGCCGTTCACCATCGACGACCAGAGCTTCAACTTCCGGTCCCTGCGGGCCAATCTCGTGCTTCGCTGGGAGTATCGTCCGGGGTCGACCCTGTTTCTGGTCTGGCAGCAGAGCCGGAGCAACCAAGTGGATGGGGTGGGAGATTTCGATTTCGGACGGGACTTCAAGGGACTCCGGGCCACGCCGGCGGACAACCTGCTCGCGGTGAAGTTGAGCTACTGGCTCGGGTTGTAGCGGTCGTGCCGGGCGCGGTCAAAACGGGGAGCTCGGGATGACGGCCCCCCCGTCCCCCGCTACTTTCGACCGATGCCGACGTCCACTCCCCGGTCAATCCCACTCGTCAGCCGCCCCCTCGCGCTCTATTTCGTTGCCGCCTTCGGCGCGATGGTGAGCTTCTACCTGCTGCTCTCGGTCGTGCCGCTCTACGCCACCGCTATCGGTACCAACGGCGTCGGCGCCGGGCTCACCACCGGCGCGCTCATGTTCGCGACCGTGGCCGCCGAGCTCGCCATGCCGGCCCTGCTGGCCAGGTTCGGCTATCGAGGCATGCTGTCGGCGGGCCTGGTGCTGCTCGGCGCGCCCGCGCTGGCGCTCTCGTTGTCCGCGAGTCTGCCCGCGATCCTGGCGATCTCCCTGGTCCGCGGCATCGGCCTGGCCGTTGCGGTCGTCGCGGGCAGCTCTCTCGTTGCCACGCTGGCGCCGGATGAGCGGCGGAGCGAAGCACTCGGGCTTCTCGGCGTCGTCGTAGGGATCCCGGCCGTCGTGGCCCTGCCGCTCGGTGTGTGGCTCGCGCAGCACATCGGATTTCCGCCCGTCTTCGTCGCGGCAGCGGTGGCGGCGCTGGGATGTCTGGTCGTGATGCCAGCCATGCCGGGCCGAACCAACCACGCGGTCGCGCCAGTCGGCGTGCTGGACGGGCTGAGGATGGCGGGCCAGGTGCGGCCCGTGATGGTGTTCCTGCTGACCGCGATGGGTGCTGGGATTGTCGTGACTTTCCTGCCGCTCGCGACCCGGACATCGGGCGGACTCGCCGCGCCGGCGCTCTTTGCCAATGCCGTGTGCAGCACACTCGCCCGCTGGTGGGCGGGCCGCTATGGGAGCCGGCATGGCCAGTCGGGTCTGCTGGTCGCCGGTGTCGTCGCGTGCGCGGTGGGCATGCTCGCGCTGGCATTGGGTGCGAGGCCGGTGCCGGTGGTGGCCGGCGCCGTGCTCCTCGGACTCGGCTTCGGCATAGCGCAGAACGCCAGCCTGACACTCATGTTCGAGCGCGTATCGCTCTCCGGCTACGATATGGTCAGCGCGGTGTGGAACCTGTCCTACGACGCGGGGCTGGGACTCGGTGCGACGGGGTTCGGCGTGCTCGCCGCCCGGGCCGGGTATCCGGGGGCGTTCGGGGCGGCGGGCCTCCTGATGCTGCTGGCGCTCGCGCCGGTCTGGCTAGATCGGAGGTGGCTGGTGCCGGCCGAGGACGCGCGCGGTGGCTGACTCGGTGGACTGCGCTCAGTCTTCGGTCCGTACGCCCAGCTCGTCGAGATGCTGCAGGAGATCGCCCGGGTCCTGGTAGACGCGGTACGCTCCGCCGCGGATCAGCTCGTCTTCTCCATATCCGCCGGAGAGCAGGCCCACGCCGAGCGCACGCGCCCGCCGGGCGGCCAGCAGGTCCCACACGCTGTCACCCACGACCACGCAGCTCTCGATCGATACACCGAGCCGGTTGGCGGCGGTGAGGAACAGGTCCGGATCCGGCTTGGCATGCAGCACCTGGTCTCGGGTGACCAGCGGGACCTCTCCGGCCACGCCCAGCATCTCCAGGGCCGGACGGGCACTCTCCAGCCAGCCACTGGTGGCGATGGCCCATCGCACTCCGGCGCGGGTCAGGTGCTCGAGCAGCTCGCGCGCGCCGGGGAGCGGGCGCACCTGGCCCACCAATTTTGCGTACGCTTCGGCATGACGCTGGCGAAGGCGGCCGGTCTGGTCGCTGGTGACCGGCAAACCGGTCTCACGCAGCAGCGCGTTCACCAGCAGCCCGCCGCTCATCCCGATCCGCCGGTGGATGCGCCACACCGCAAGTGAGATCCCTTCGCACTCCAGGGCCTCGCGCCAGGCGAGGACATGCTGGTAGACGCTGTCGACCAGAGTGCCGTCGAGGTCGAAAACGAACGCGGGGGTGGGTGCCTCCTCGGCGGATGCCATCCTGGTGCGCTACATCGACCCGGTCACTTCGGAGCTGTTCATGTCCGACAGCACCTTCCACTGGCCGCCCACCTTCTTCCACACCGTCACGTAATTCCCGTGGTCCTCGATCTTCTTCCCCTTGGGCCCGGTGAACGAGAGTTGGTAGGTCCCGCGCTCGGCCGCGAGATCGCCCGCGTCGGCGACGGTGATGGTGCTCGGCTCGAAGGTGAGCTTGAAGTCTTTGGTGGTCCGCAGCATCTCACCAGTGCCCTTGCGGACCTCGTCCGGCCCCTTCATCGCCTTGCTGTTGGGTGGCATCTCCCAGCCATCCTCGGCGAACAGGGCCGCCATACCCGAGGTGTCCTTGGCCGCGAACATCGCGACCCATTTCCTGCCGAGCTCTCGAATTGCCTGCTCCTCCGCCTGCTTGTCCACCTTGGCCGCACCGGCCATCGCGGTGTCCCGCACCCCGCTGGTGTCGCGGGCCATGGCCGCGGTTCGGGGCTGATTGCACGCGGCTGAGGTAAAGGCGAGTGCCAAGAGTGTGACTGCCGGTCCGATGCTCGTGCGCATGGCTCCTCCAATGAGACTGTTGTGGAGACTGTTGTGCAGTGCGAAGCTAATGGGCGGTCACACCGGAGCAAGGTTGCCGGGCTCGCGGTGTTAGTGTGGAAATGTGTTCAATGTGCGCCTCTGTGGAAGAAAAAGTCGGCTCTTGCGCGTTCGCGAAGCGTTTTTTATAATGTCGCCCCCGGTCGAGAGCTGATCACTTCGACCGGAAGTGGCGAAGCCAATCGCGTGCTTCGCCCACGCCGCAGGGGCGCCGCGGCGTGCCGAGCAGGAGGTTGATCCGCGATTCAGCCGGACCTGCAGCGCTCGCATTGATGAACCAGAGGGCCGCAAGCCCACTGGGGATGGAAGCCGGAGCTCCCGAGGCTACACCGTAAACGCGTCAGTTATGCGGTCGCCGAAGGAAGAAGAACGGAGAAGGCAATTCTCCGACTCCGGGTAATCAATGCGTAGGCGGCCCGCGTCTCCCTTCGGGGAGCGCGGGCCGCCTTATTTCCCGGCCATGAGCCGGTCATCGAGCCCGGGCTCCTGACCCAGTGCCCGCGGGGTTCCGCCTCCTGCCCCAGTGAACTATCCTGCCTCCCCGTGGGACCCTCACAGCCGAACCCGACCCTCGACGATGCCGCGCAACACCGCGGGCTCCGCGCCTACCAGGCAGACGGCGTCTGCTCCCAGGTCCGCGACGCGCTCCTGAGCGGACCGTTGCTGGTGGGGTACGCCCTCCTCCTCGGCGCCTCCAACACTCAGGTCGGTCTGCTCGCGGCTCTGGGTCCGGCCACTCAGATACTGCAGCTCCCCACCGTCGCACTCATCGAGCGCTCCCGCCGGCGGAAGGCCATCTGCTTGTGGGCGGCGCTAGTGGGCCGCACGACCGCACTGGGCCTGCTGGTGCTGCCCTGGGCCGTCCCTACCGGGGCCCGGGTGCCGGGCCTCTTCGGGATTCTGCTCGTCATGGCGGCGTTCGGCACAGTCTCGGGCGCGGCGTGGAACCCCTGGATGCGCGACTTCCTCCCGGAAGAGCGGCGCAACCGGGTGGTGGCCCGCCGGATGGCGATCGCGACCGCGATCGGCGCACCGCTGGCCCTCGGCGCCGGCATCGCGATCGACCGGCTCCGTGTGGCCTCCGGCACGCCCGCCGCCGCGTACGTCATGGTGCTGGGGGTCGGGGTGCTGGCGGGGCTCGCCGGTCTCATTCCGCTCGGCCGGATCCCCGAGCCGGGCATGGCGCCCGCCAGACGTCGCCCCTGGCGCGACGTGGTCCGTGCCCCCTTCCGCCATCCGGAGTTCCGGGCGCTGGTCGCCTTCCTGGCCACCTGGACGTTCGCGACCAACCTGTCCGCTCCGTTCTTCACGGTTTACCTGCTCCGGCGTCTGGGCCTCCCCATGGCCGCCGTGCTCGCGGCCACGGTGCTGAGCCAGGTCACTACGGTGCTGGTGCTCCGCGCGTGGGGGGCCGTGGCGGACCGCTTCCAGACGCTCACGGTACTCCGGGTCTCCTGCGCCGGATTTCTCCTGAGTGTGGCCGGCTGGCCGATCGCGGGGATGCTGCACACGCCGTGGCTGGTGCTCGTGGTCATCGGGGTGATCCACCTGCTGGCCGGCCTCACCACGGCCGGCGTGACCCTCACCACCAGCACGGTCGCGATGGAGCTCGCCCCGCGGGGCGAGGCGGCGGGCTACCTCGCCACCAACGCGCTGATCTCGGGCGCGGCGGCCGCGCTCGCGCCGGTGATTGCCGGGGTCGGCGCCGACTGGCTGGAGACCCAGCGGCTCTCCCTCACTCTGGCGTGGACCTCGACCCTGGGGCCCGGCCGGAGCCTGGCGCTCCGGCCGCTCGACCTCCACGGGCTGGATTTCCTGTTCGTCGCCACCGTCCTCGCAGGGCTGTACGCCGTCCACCGGATCCTGGCCGTAGTCGAGTCGGCACAGGCCGACCGGCGGGTGATCGTCGCGGCGCTGGTCGAGGAGATCCGGGGCCAGATGCCCCAGCCGCTCCGCGCGCTCACCACCGTGCCCGGGATACGCGAGGCCGTCTACTTCCCGCTCTCCGTACTGGGTGCGCTGCTGCCGGAGCGCCGCGCCCGGGGCCGCGGGACCGGACCGGCAGCGGAGCCGTCAGCCGAGCCATCAGCCTGACGGTTGGCGCCGCGCGGGCTCACACCACCCGCGTCTTCCATGTCCCTCGTCGAAACACCCACGCGCTCGCCACGGCAAGCAGCGAAAATGCCGCCATCATCGCCCAGAACACCCCGGTGGGGCCGAGCCCGCCAGGCCCCGCGAGCCCCCAAGCGAGTGGGATCTCGAACAGCCAGAAGCAGCAGAGGTTGAGCCAGGTCGGGGTCCAGGTATCGCCCGCGCCGTTGAACGACTGGGTCAGCACCATTCCGTAGGCGTAGAGCGGGAATCCCAGCGCCACGATCCGGAGGCAGCGCACGGCGAAGCCGGTCACCACGGGATCCGCGGTGAAGCCCCGCAGAATCAGCGATGCCGCAGCGAAGAACACGATACCGACGACCGAGAGGAACACGGCGTTGTACCCTCCCGCGCGCCACACCGCCGCCTCCGCCCGGTCGGGCTTCCGGGCGCCGAGCCCCTGGCCCACCATGGTAGCTGCGGCATTGCTGAGACCCCACGAGGGCAACAGGGCGAAGATGATGAGCCGGATGGCGATGGTGTAGCCCGCGAGCGCGGCGCTCCCGTAGCTGGCCAGGATCCGGACCAGCCCGATCCAGCTCGCCATCCCGATCAGGCTCTGGATCGACGCGGAGGACCCGAGGCGGAGGATCTGCGCCATCATGCCGAAGTCGAGGGTGACGTGCCGTCGGCTGGCCGGCACCCGGCTCCCGTGGCGGAAGAGCCGCACCACGGCGTAGAGCGCGCCGACGGAGCGGCCGGTGGTCGTGGCGATGGCGGCACCGGTGACCCCGAGCCTGGGGAACGGGCCCACGCCGAAGATGAGCAGCGGCCCCAGCACGATGTTGATGGTGTTGGCCAGCCAGAGCACCCGCATCGCGATGGCCGCGTCTCCGGCCCCGCGGAACACGGCGTTCACCACGAACAGGACGATGATCGCCGCTTCGCCGCCCAGCATGATGGTGATGTAGCCGCGGCCCACGGCCATCACGCCGGGCGAGGCGCCCATGAGCGCCAGGAGCCGCGGCGCGAGCAGCGCGCCGGCGGTGCCCAGCACGATCGATACGATGAGCGCCAGGGCGAGGGCCTGGACCGCGGCGCGGGCCGCCTCCTCCGGGTTCTTCTCCCCGATGCGCCGCGCCACCACCGCCGTCGCCCCGATGCCGAGGCCCATGGCGAGCGCGTAGACCAGCGAGAGCAGGGATTCGGTGAGGCCCACCGTGGCTACGGCATCGGGGCCCAGATGGGAGACCCAGAAGATGTCCGCCACCGCGAAGACGCTCTCCAGCGCCATCTCCAGTACCATCGGGATGGCCAGGAGCAGGATGGCCCGGCCGATCGGGCCTTCGGTGAAGTCGTGGTGCAGCTCGCCCCGGACCGATTCCTTGACCACAGTCCACAGGTCGAGCGCTTCCGCGGCCGCGGGCGCGGCCGGGCGGGGAGGTTCGAGGCGTTTGGCAGGCTCACTCATCCGGAAAAATTATCACCGGCCGGGCGGCCGGCGGAGCCCCCCGATTACGGCCGCACCCGATCGATCGATTCCCGTGCCTCCGCCCATTCGCAGGTGAGCAGCGACTGGATGTGGTGGCCGTTCTGCAGCACCTCGTACTCGCCGATCCAGCTCGCCCCCAGGAGGGGAATGAAGTAGGTCGCGCGCTCGCCGCCCTCGCGCACCTCGGCAGGGTGCGCCTTCTCCCGGTTGAAGAGGAAGCGCACCGGGCCGAACCGCTCGCTCGATCGCACGCACACCTGAGTGCCGTCCGGACTCAGGATGTACTCCTCGCGGAGGAGGTAAAGCGTCATCCCAAACGCGCTGATGCGCACCAGATTGGTCGCCACCCCCGCCTCGTTCTGGTCGGGGTAGCCGACGATGGTGGACGTGATCCGGGCTCGGCGGAGCAGACCCATCAGCAGCGCCATGCCGATCACCAGGACCCGATTCTGGAATCCGAGGCGGGCGGACCAGAACCTGGGCCAACCGGTCACCCGAAAGGTGAAGCTGCCAGTCCAGTTTCCGACGCCGGTGCTGTAGTAGGTCTGATTTGGCAGAAGCCGCGCGGGCCAGGAGGCCGAGTATGGCTCGGGCCTGGGCCAGCGGCGTCCCAGCGAGATCGCCGCGTCCAGCGCCCGGATCAAGAAGCGCAGGGACCAGGCGCGCGGCCGGAAGAGGAGTTGAAGGAACTGCCGGGGACTCTGCTCGATCGCCTCCCGGGCGCGCTCTCGTTCCGCGGGGTCTCCGAGCCGGACCGCGTTGTACCACGCCATGCCCCGGCTGACCCGGATTCCGTAGCTGGTGAGAACGTCGATGTCTTTCCGTCCCAGCCGATCCAGCCAGCGGAGCCAGGGGTTATAGCGGGCGGTGACCGAATCGATGATGGGATCGATCGCGGAGGTGAGTATATCGTTCACCCGGTGATAGTCGCTGATCCGCGTGGCGGCGTGGTCAGGAGACTGGAATCCGGCATCCAGCAGGGCATACGGAAGATCATGCACGATGTGACCGGTCATTCCGGCGGCCATGTCCTCCACCACTGAGGTGGCGCGGTCGTTGATCTCCTCGAAGATCCTTCGCCAGGCCAGACCGGGATCCTGGTTCCGATCGAAGCTGTCCAGGGCCGTGAAGTAGCGGGCCGCAAACGACTCGGCCAGGACCACGACCCACTCGACCTCGCTCCATTCCTTCGTCGCCAGCTCCCGGCCGAGGATGGCGGTCATCAGAGCATAGGTGTGGGTGAAGACGCAGCGGGAGTCCCGCGCGTCCTCGTAGCGGCTGGCGTAGCGCTGCAACTTGCCCGAGAGCTGGAGCAGCCGATCGGCAGGGCTCACCTGGACCGGACCGGCGGGAGGTGCGGCAGAGACGGTGGTCACGGCGGCACTCGGCGATTGCGGGGGTGCCTCAAAGGTGGGGCTCCGGCACTCGCTTGGATAGGCCTCCTGCTACTGTGACCCCGCCTACTGGCTCTGGTTCCTCGGCTGCCGCAGAATTAGAACGATGAGCTGCACAGCGTTGGTGACGGGTTGCGCGGCGGCGTGAGCCTCGAACGGAGCACCCTCGCGAAGGTGACGCGGCGGCTGCTGCCGTTCCTCTTCATTCTCTATATCGTGTGCTTCCTGGATCGGGTGAACCTGGGGTTCGCCGCGCTCCAGATGAACCACGACCTGGGCTTCGGTCCCGCCGTCTATGGGTTCGGTGCCGGAGTCTTTTTTCGTGGGCTACATCCTCTTCGAGGTGCCGAGCAACCTCGCCCTGGCACGGGTGGGCGCCCGCATATGGATCGCGCGGATCATGATCACCTGGGGGCTCGTGGCCTGCGCCATGATGCTCATCCGGGGGCCGCTGAGCCTGTATGCCCTTCGGTTCCTGCTGGGCGCGGCCGAGGCGGGGTTCTTCCCCGGAGTCATCTATTACCTCAGCCGGTGGTATCCGGCTACCGAGCGGGCACGGGCTGTCGCGCGATTCATGGTCGCGATCCCGCTCTCAGGCGTGGTGGGTGGCCCGATCTCGGGTGCGCTGCTAGGGCTCAACGGGCGGCTCGGCCTTGCCGGCTGGCAATGGCTGTTTCTTCTCGAGGGGTTGCCCGCGGTCCTGCTCGGCTTCGTGGTATTGGCGTACCTGACCGACCGGCCGGACGAGGCGGCATGGCTCACGCCGGCGGAGCGCGCCTGGCTCAGCAGTCATCTGAGCGGGGAGCGCGAGCAGTGCGAGCGCCGCCACGGCCTGAGCGTGCTCCAGGCACTCTCGAACGGCACCGTGTGGCAGCTGGGCATCCTGCTTCTGCTCTGCAATGCGTTCGGGGTCTACGTGCTGGGTCTCTGGCTGCCGCAGATCGTGCGGGAGATTTCCGGGCTGGGCGATTTCGCGGTGGGAGTCGTCTCGGCGGTTCCCAACCTCGTGGCAGCGGTCGCCATGGTGCTGGTCGGGAGCCACTCGGATCGAAGCGGCGAGCGCCTCCTTCACATCGCGGGATCGGCCGCCGCCGCAGGATTCGGCTTCCTCGCGAGTGCCTACCTGCACTCCCCGGTGCTGGTGGTGCTCGCGCTCTCGGTGGCAGCGGCAGGGTTGCTCAGCTCCCATGGCCCGTTCTGGCCGCTCCCGTCGACTTTTCTCAGCGGTCCGGCCGCGGCGGGCGGGATAGCCCTGATCGTCTCGGTGGCCAACCTGGGTGGCTTTGCCGGTCCCTACGTGATGGGCCTCCTCAAGCGCTCCAGCGGCAACTTCCAGAGCGGACTCCTGGTATTGGGGCTGGTATCGCTGGCGGGAGCAGCGCTGGCGATGCGGCTCCGCCGAGCCCCGAGGCTGGGGAGCTAGGGTACGCGGCGGAACCGGAGCGGACCGTGGACTTGTGCGCGGCGGCAGAATCCTGCACACTAGCCACAGCGTAGGGTTCCGGTCCGCCGCCACCCACAGTCGCAAGATGCTCCCTCGGAGGTCGTCGTGCACCCATGGCCCACCCTTCGGCGCCTAGTGCTCCTTTCCGGGCTCCTGGCGCCGATTGCCCTTCCTTCGTCTGCCCGTGCCCAGGCGGCCCTGAGCGAGTACGCTGTCCGGCGCGACGCGCTGGCCGCCGGGATCGACTCCGGGGTCGTCATCGCCTTTGGCGGCGTCGCGCCGGTCAACTACTGGCCCACCTTCTACCAGGTGCCGGGCTTCTATTACCTGACCGGCTTCAGCGAGACCGACGCCGTCCTGGTGCTGGTGAAGCGCCCAGGGGCGGTCAGCACGAGGCTCTACGTCCCGACCCTCAGCGCCACGCAGGAGCGCTGGATCGGTGCGCGCACGCACGTCGCCGATCTCCAGGCGAAGGTCGGCATCGAGGGCCGGGAGATCGCCCAGCTCCGCCCGAGCATCGACTCACTCGCGGACAGCGGGCTCCCCTTCTACATCGTCGCCGACGCTCAGACTGGCGACTACGCGCCCAAGGACTCGCTCACGCGCGGCAACCGCTTCCTGGCCGATGCACGGGCGAGGCATCCCTGGCTGGTCATGCAGCCGCTCGACCTGGCCCTCAGCCGGCTGCGGGCCAGGAAGAGTGCGGCGGAGATCGCGCTGCTGCGCCGGGCGGCGCAGATCAGCGCGCGGGCGCACCGGGAAGCCATGAAGGCCACGGCGCCCGGCTGCGGAGAGAACGAGATCCAGGCGCTGCTCGACGGCACTTTCCGGCGGCTGGGCGGGGACCGGCCGGGGTACGGCAGCATCGTCGGATCGGGGCCGAACGCCACGGTGCTGCATTACATGGAAGACAACCGGGTCATGCGCGACGGCGAGCTGCTGCTGATCGACGCCGCCACCTCGTTCGAGCATTACTCGGCCGACGTGACCCGTACGCTGCCGGTGAACGGCCGGTTCACTCCGGAGCAGCGCGAGGTGTACCAGATCGTCCGTGATGCCCAGGAGGCCTTCGTCCGCCAGATCAAGCCCGGCGTATCTGTCGGTGTAGCGAACGATTCCGGCAAGGCGGTGGTGACCAAGGGACTGATGGGCCTCGGCCTGATCGAGTCCGCCACCGCGACGTTCGATCCGCCAGAGGGGCTGAAGTGCCCTCCGGCCGGCTGTCCCCAGCTTGCGCTCTACGCTCTCCACGGCTTCGGTGGCCACGGCATCGGGCTGGAGGTGCACGATCCGGCGCAGTACTACGAGGGACGAAACCTGTTCCGAGCCGGCGACGTCTTCACCGTCGAGCCGGGCCTCTACGTCAGCCCGGACCTGCTGGCCAGCCTGCCCGATACGCCGAAGAACCGGGGCATGCTGGCGAAGGTCCGCCCCGCGGTCGAGAAGTACAAGAACATGGGTGTGCGCATCGAGGACGACTACGCGTTGACCGACACCGGTCTCGAGTGGCTCTCGTCCGGCGCGCCGCGGGAGATCAACGAAGTGGAGGCGCTCATGCGCCAGCGGGAGCCCGAGCTCCCGGGCGGCGGGACGTGCGGGCGGCCGCGGACCTGAGCCGCCGGCGAGCCTGTAGTCCTCCGTCTGATTGAGGCCATCCTGGTTTTTGCGCATCATGCGGCCTGGGAAACAGCTATCACCCAAGGAGCCCCGTCGAGCATCCATGAGCCTTCCGCTGTCCGTTCCGATCGAGTCGGTCGCGGCCGTCCTGGATCTGGTACCTCTCGGGCTCGCCGTCCTGAGCGCGGAGGGCCGGGTCCGCTGGGCCAATCCGGAATTCGCGCGCCTCACGGGCCAGGGCCGTGAGGCGTGCCTCGATCGCCGGTTCCAGGATCTCATTCAGATGACCGGACAACCGGATGAGCTTCCGGGCGAGGCGTGGTGTCGGGGCCCGGACGGAAGCGCCATTCTGGTCGAGATCTCCGGCGGGCCGCTGGCCGAGGGGGAGCGGGGCGACTCCTACCGCCTCCTCCGGGACATCACCCACCGGCGGCAGGCCGAAACCGAGCACTCGAACGCGCTCTCGACCCTGCAAGCGACCCTCGAATCGACTGCAGACGGCATCCTGGTGGTCGACCGGCAGGGTCGCATCGTCAGCTACAATCGCCGCTTTCTAGAGCTGTGGCGGATTCCCGAGCGGCTGACCGCCAGCGGCCAGGACGCCGACCTGCTGGGGTTCGTGCTGGACCAGGTCCAGGACCGCCAGGCGTTCGCTGCCCGGGTCGAGGCACTCTACGCTGCGCCCGAAGAGTCCAGCTACGACGAGATCCGGTTCCGTGACGGCAGGGTGTTCGAGCGGTATTCCCAGCCGCAGCGCATCGGTGGGGACGCGGTGGGTCGGGTCTGGAGCTTCCGCAACGTCACCGAGTCCCGCCGGGCGCAGGCAGCCCTGCAGTTCTCCGAGGACAAATTCGCCAAGGCGTTCCGGAGCTCGCCCCTGCGGGTGAGCATCAGCACGCTCGCCGAGGGCCGGTTCATCGAAGTGAACGACACTTTTCTCCGGGACCACGGCTTCACCCGCGAGCAGGTGATCGGCCGCACCTCACCCGACCTGGGGCTGTGGAGCGACCCCGCGCAACGGCGCCGCCTGGTCGCCGCGGTCCGCCGGGACGGCATGGTGCGGGACTACGAGTTCGCCGGCCAGCTGCGAGACGGCCGCATTCAGACCACGTCGATCTCGGCGGAGGTGATTCAGGTCGGCGGCGAGGCGTGCCTCCTGGCGGTGGCCACCGACATCACCGAGCGCAAGGACGCGGAGGAGAAGGCGCGCCGCTCGCGGGCCGAGCTGCGAGCCCTGGCCGCGCGGCTGCTGTTGGTCCGGGAGGAGGAGCGCACCAGGATTGCCCGGGAGATCCACGACGAGCTGGGCCAGGCCCTCACCGGCCTCAAGCTCGACCTGGCGTGGCTCCAGCCCCGGATCGACGACCGCGGCGAGCTGTCCGAATGGGTGCGTTCGATCATCCAGCGGGTTGACTCCACGATGGAGTCGGTCCGGCGGATCGCCACCGACCTCCGCCCCAGCATCCTCGACCACCTCGGCCTGGTGGCCGCGATCGAATGGCAGGCCCAGGAGTTCGAGCGGCGCACCGGAGTGACGGCGTCGGTCCGGACGAACACTCCCGACGTCGCGGTCGATGAAGTCCGGGCCACCGCCGTCTTCCGGATGCTGCAGGAGACCCTGACCAACGTCGCCCGTCACGCCCGCGCCACCCGGGTAGACATCGAGCTCACCGTCGGCAACCTCGACCTGGCGCTCGACGTCCGGGACAACGGCCGGGGCATCACGCCGGCGGAGATCGCGGGCGGCCGCTCGCTCGGCCTGGTGGGTCTCCGCGAGCGGGCCATCGCCTGCGGCGGCCTGGTCTCCATCCGGGGCACACCGGGGCAGGGGACCCACGTGGCGGTGCGGGTGCCCCTGCCGGGTCATTCCCTTCCGGGATGGGTGCCATGATCCGGCTCCTCATTGCCGACGATCATCCGGTGGTGCGGCAGGGACTTCGCCGCATCGTGGCCGAGCACCCGGGCATCGAGGTCGTGGGCGAGGCCGTGAACGGGGACGAGGTGCTCGCCTCACTCCCGCGGGTGCCGGCCGACGTGGTGCTGCTGGACATCGCCATGCCCGGGCCAGGATTTCTTCAGGTGCTGCAGCGTTTGAGGGCCGATCATCCGACCGTGGCGGTGCTGGTCCTGAGCGTGCACCCCGAGGATCAGTATGCCGTGCGCGCGCTGCGCAGCGGGGCGGCGGGGTATCTCACCAAGGACCATTCTCCCGAGCAACTGATCGAGGCGATCCGGAAAGTCCACCGCGGCGGCCGGTACGTGAGTCCGACCCTGGCCGAACGGCTCGCCGCGGACCTGGCCACCACCGGGACCCAGGAGGTGCGGCACGAGCTGCTCTCGCACCGGGAGTATGAAGTGCTCTGCCTGCTCGGGTCGGGCCGCACCGTGAAGGAGATCTCCGCCGAGCTGCGCCTCAGTCCCAAGACCATCAGTACCTATCGCGCCCGACTGCTGGAGAAAATGCAGGCCACCAGCAACGCCGATCTAGTGCGGTACGCCGCCCAGCATGGACTCATCCGTTAGCGTCACCGTCGTTCGCGTCACCGTCGCGCCTCTGTAGGACCCCCACCGACAGAATCTTCAGCCGCAAGACGCCCGGCCCTTCGGTTTCGCGCCGATGGGCCGGCTCCGTTCCGCTCCGTAGCTTGCACCCGTCCGATACACGGATGGGCGTACTCGCAAGGAGGAGTCCGATGCATCTGCAGGAGATCGACGCCGCCCTGACCACCACGACGCCCGGCGATTACCTGCTGGGACACTCGGCCCTGGAGCAACGGCGTCTGGCGGAGCAGGCAGTGATCCTGCAACCGATGACGGCGCGACTGCTCGACGACGCGGGCATGCGGCGCGGCATGCGGGTGCTCGACGTCGGCTGCGGCGTCGGAGACGTGACCTGCCTGGTGGCGGACATGGCGGGACCGGAAGGCGAGGTGGTCGGACTGGACTTCGCCTGCAGCGTGCTGTCCACCGCCCGGAGCCGGGCGGCGTCCCGCGGTCTCGCCTGGGCGCGCTTCGTCGAGGGCAACGTGGCCGAGGTGTCGCTCGAGGAGCTGGGCTCGACCCAGTTCGACGCCGTGGTGGGGCGCCTGGTGCTCATGTACCAGCCCGATCCGGCGGCGGTGTTGCGCCATCTCTCCAGCATGGTGCGGCCGGGAGGTGTGGTGGCCTTCCTCGAGGGTGTCGGATTGCCGCCGCTCAGCCGGCCGTATCGGCCGCTCTATGTCGGCTTGATGGGCCGGCTCCTGGCCACCTTCGAGCTGAGCGGCGCCAGGGTCGATATGGGCTTGTGCCTCCACCAGGCGTTCGTGCAGGCCGGCTTGCCCGAACCGGAGGTGCGCCTCGAGGGGATGGTCATCGCGGGGCCTGACGCGCCGGGGTTTCGCTGGCTCACGGAACTGGTCCGGAGCACGCTTCCGGCGATGGAGCGCCTCGGGGTCGCGACCGCCGAGGAGATCGAGATCGACACGTTGGCGGACCGGCTGGCTCGCGAAGCGATCGCTTCGCCGGGGGCCGTCTGCGGCTTTGGGCTCGGCGGGGCGTGGGTTCGGACACCGTCAGCCTGATAGCGCCGCAGATCACTTAACCTGAAAGAGGCAAATCAAATGCGAAGAATTGGAAGTCTCGGCATGCTCGCGCTCCTCGGCTTGGCCGCGGGCTGCGACAGCAGCAACGGCAGCGACGTGGAGGTCGGGCCGATCGCGACCGTCGTCACTGCCACCGGCGAGATCACACCCAAGGTCGCCGAATATCGCACGCTCCTGGGCGAGCCGAAGAACGGCGGCGCCGTGGGTCCGCAGGCCGCCGGCCGCCGCGAGATCGGCTGGGATGGGGTTCCCGCAAACTTCAACAACGGCAACAACCTGTTCCCGGGCGACTTCTTCAACACCATCACCAAGCTGGGAGCCATCTTCACCACGCCCGGAACCGGATTCCGGAACGACAGCACACGCTTCACCGGCGTCAACCCCGGGTATGGCGATCAGTTCAACTTCTTCAGCGCGAACAAGATCTTCGCCGCGGTGGGGAGCAACCTCATCGACGTCACCTTCCGGGTGCCGGGCACCACGACGGCCGCCCTGGTGAGCGGCTTCGGCGCCGTGTTCTCCGACGTCGACACGCCGGCTGCGAGCCATCTCGACTACTACGGGGCAGACGGCAGGCTGCTGGGTCACTACGACGCGCCGGTTCGAAGCGACGCCGGTGGTCTGTCCTTCCTCGGCGTGAAATACGACTCGATCGCGGTGGCGCGGGTGCGGATCACCCTGGGCCAGGGCGCAATGGGCGCTGGGATCAATGACGTGAGCGCGGGCGGCAGCCTCGATCTGGTGGCGCTCGATGACTTCCTCTATGGCGAGCCGCAGCCGGCGCAATGAGCTGGCCCGAGCGACGATCGACTCACACGACCACACACGCAAGGGAAGGACAGCTGAACCCGAACGACCCTCGATACTGCGTTGCCTCCGCTCTACTGCTGGCCATCGTTGCGAGTGCGTGCTCCGACGCCGGATCGACTCCGGCGCCGGTGGCCCGCGAGCTGATCGTGACGGCGAAGGAGTTCGCCGGCTGGCTCCCGGGAAGACGGTGGAGGACCTGCTGGCATGGCTCGGAGGGCCGCGGAAGACTCCCCAACCTGGCGAGCCGGCTGGCGGCACCACCGCGATCGCGCCCGGCCGAGTGAACTACCTCACTGCCGATTTTGCGCCGGGCCAGTACGTGATGCTCTGCTTCGTCCCGGACCAGGCCGATGGCCGGCCGCACATGGCGCACGGGATGGTGCGGGAGCTGCGGGTGCGGTAGGCCGACGCGTCTTCATCCGGGCACCTCCGTCGCCCCTCGCTCCCTCTGTCATGCCGAGCGGAGCGAGGGATCGTGGGGACGAAGCCAGCCAGCCCAGTTATCGTTACCCATGACCTCTCACCGGCGCGCTCGTCTGGCGGTGCCACTCTTGCTCCTACTCACCTCTGCCGCGTGCGCCGGCGGGATAGCCCCGACCACTCTCCCAGCTCCGGCCCCCGAGCGCTATCCGATCATCCCGGCGCCACGCCACCTGCAAGCCCTTCCGGGGGAGTTCAGGCTGGACCGCAGCACTCGAATCATGCTTTCCGATCCGGCGAGTCCCGAGCTCCGCGCGCTTGCCGAGCTTCTGGCGGCTCCCCTTCGGGCGGCCTCCGGGCTCCCGGTTCCGGTATCTCATCAAGCGGCCGACGGCCACGCACCCCAGGCGATCGCGATCCGGCTGATCCAGGGTGCACCGTCCGCCGTGCCGGAGAGCTACCGACTGGTGGTCACCGAACGCGGAGCGATGCTCTCAGCACCGGCCTCGGCGGGTCTCGTACGCGGGCTGGAGACCCTGCGCCAGCTCCTCCCCCCTGAGATCGAGCGAGCGAAACCGTCCCTGTCGACAGCTCCCTCCCGCTGGGCGATCCCCGCCGTCGAGATCGATGACGCCCCCCGCTTCGCCTATCGCGGGTTCCTCCTGGACGTAGCGCGGTGGTACTACCCGCCCGAATGGATCGAGAAGGTCATCGACCTCCTCGCGCTCTACAAGCTCAACACCCTGCACCTGCACCTGACCGACGATCAGGGATGGCGCCTCGAGATCAAGAAGTACCCGCTCCTCACCCAGGTCGGCGGCTGGCGGAAGGAGACCATCCTGGGACAGCACTTCGACCCGTACATCGGGGATGGCAGGCCGCATGGCGGCTTTTACACCCAGCAGCAGATGCGTGGGATCGTGGCGTACGCCGCGGCCCGCCGCATCACGATCATCCCCGAGATCGAAATGCCGGGTCACGCGCGCGCCGCGCTGGCCGCCTACCCCGAGTTGTCCTGCACCGGAGGGCCGTTTGGGGTGTCGACCAGATGGGGCGTGCACCAGGACATCTTCTGTCCCAGCGAGCGGACGTTTGCCTTTCTGCAGGACGTCCTCACCGAAGTGATGCAACTCTTCCCCAGCAAGTACATCCACATCGGTGGCGACGAAGCGCCGAAGGATCGGTGGAAGGCGAGCCCGGTGGCGCAGGAGGTGATCCGCCGTAAGGGACTTGCCGGCGAGGAAGGGCTGCAGAGTTACTTCGTCCGCCGCATCGAAGGTTTCCTCCTGGCCCATGGCCGCCGACTGATCGGCTGGGACGAAATCCTGGAGGGCGGACTCGCCCCCGAGGCGACCGTGATGTCGTGGCGAGGGGTCCTCGGAGGAGTCGAGGCGGCTCGGCAGGGACATGACGTCATCATGACCCCGAGCGACCACGCTTATTTCGACTACTATCAGGGAGACCCCACGACCGAACCGCTGGCCATCGGTGGCTACCTGCCGCTGGACAGCGTGTACGCGTTCGAGCCGGTCCCGAACGAGCTGACGCCGGAGCAGTCGGCTCACGTCATCGGTGGCCAGGGAAGCCTGTGGACAGAGTACATCCCCACGCCGTCCCAGGCGGAGTACATGATCCTGCCGCGGCTTCTCGCGCTTTCGGAGGTCCTCTGGTCGCCCAGGGAGGCGCGGAATTGGAGCCGGTTCGTCACCCGCCTTCCCGCGCACTTCACGCGGATGGATGACCTGGGTGTGGGGTACCGCGTGCCCGAGCCGGGCGGCCTGGGGTGGCAACGCCGTGTGCTGGAGGACCGTATCCGGGTGCCCATCACGTCGCCTGTGCCCGGCGGGGTCGTGCGATACACGACCGATGGTTCCGAGCCGACGGAACTCTCGCCGCGGTACACCGATCCGCTCGACATACGCCTCTCCCGGAGCCCGGTAATCGTGAGTGCCCGGGAGTTCCTGCCAAGCGGACGCGGAAGCCCCGTCGCACGAGCACACATCACCCGGGCGATGTGGCATGAGGCAGTCGCACTGCGCCCGGACAGCCTGAGGCCGGGCCTGGCTTACGAGTACTTCGAAGGGACGTTCAAGTCGGTCGATGACGTCGACCAGGGCGACCCGCTCCGAGTGGGTTCCGTTCCGTTCGTAGAGCTCCGTGGCGACGAGCGGCCAGAGGAATATGGCCTTCGCCTGTCAGGATTCCTCTGCGTGCCTCGCGACGCGCTCTATACCTTCTACCTTTCCTCCGACGACAGGGCCAGGCTTCGAATCGACAGCGACCTGGTCGTGGACCGCAACGGGCAGCAGCGCGAGGGCGAAACCCAGGGGGAGATCGCGCTCAGGGAGGGGTGCCACGCCATGGAGGTGGGGTTCTATCAGGCGAGCGGGGGCGCTGCACTCACCCTGGAGGTCTCCAGCCCGGACTCAACCAAGGGACCGGTGCCCCGGGAGTGGTATTTCCATTTGGAGGATGAGAAGCCCTGACGCACACGAGCCCCAGGCAGGATGCCCGGGGCTCGTGGCTAACCGGACTGCGGAGCGTCAGCTCACGACGCAGGACGCCGAGGTGCGGCGCTTGGCCACCGTTCCGACCGAATCGAGCGCCTGACTGATGCCGGTCTGGTTCAGGTAGGTCGCATCGTAGCTCCGCCCGACCAGGGCGCACACCGACGCGTTGCCGGCGAGGATGGTGCCGTACTCTTTGATCTGACTCGCCGTCATCCCCGGAGTGTTGTAACCCGACGCGTCGAGGAGGTTGAGGCCGGCAATCAGACCCAGGCCCTCGTTCTTCGCCTGCGCGCTTTCGGCCGACAGATAGGTCCGCAGGTCTCCCAGCTTGGTATTGTACTCGGCCCAGCCGGCGTCGAGATAGTTCCAGTGGAACGTCGCCGCCGCGAGCTTCGATGGGGCCACCCGTGCCGTGGTCGCGAGCCCGGGCCAGATCGACTTGCTGTACTGCGCCATCTGCTCGACCGTCTCCCAGGGAATCGCCTTGCCGCCCCAGCACGCGGCGCAGCTCGGCTGGTCGACCAGGTTGTGCAGGTACAGGGCCTTGCTGGTGATATACCGGTCGAGCGACAGACTCCGGTAGGCGTCGACCTGCGCCTTCCACTTGGTCAGGCTGAAGGTGCCGTCGGCGTTGATGGACCTGCCGGCCGGAGCCAGCGTCACGATGACCTTCATCTTGGCGCTGTCCGCCCGCCCGAGCCACCGGGCCAGCGAGGACGGATCCGCCTTGTAGACCGATCCGGTCCATCGGGCGGAGTACGCCTCGAGCGGCGTCTGGTTCAGGCCGTAGGCGAAGGGGTGAGCGGTGACGGTCGGCGTCGGCGAGGGGGTCGGCGACGGAGTCGGATCGGGCGTGGTGCTCGCGGCGCCGGCATGACAGCTCTTGGTGCTCCGATTCTGCGCCTTGCCGCGCAGCACGTCCATGGCGCTCTTGATGGCCGTGTTGGACAGATAGCTGGAGTTCCACTGATAGCTGATGAAGGCGCACGGATACGAGCTGCTGAGCAGGGCCGAGCCGAAATTCTGGAGCTCGGTCGCGGTCATGGTCGTGCCGTTGGGATCTCCACCCTTCATGAAGTTGAGGCCGACGATGAGCGCCAGGCCCTTCTTCTGAGCTTCGGACACGTTGTAGCGGATGTACTCGTTGGCATCACCCATCCGGGACAGGTACTGGGCCCAGGCCGCATCGAGGTACTGGTACGTGCCGCTCCACGTGTTGAGATAATGCGGCGCTTCCCGGACCACGGTGGCCATGCTGGGCCAGATCGACTTGCTGTACTTGGCCATCTCCTCCAGAGTCGACGGCGGGATCGGCTGGCCGTTCCAGTTGTAGGGATCGTGCGGCTCATCGATCAAGTAATGCGCGACGATGGTGCCGTCGTTTACATACGCGGAGAAGTTGACGCCCTTGAACCGATCCACGCGGGCCTTCCACATCGACATGCTGAAGTGGCCGTCGGCGTCCTTGTAGAACTGCTCGCTGCCGGCGAACATGAGCACGACCCTGCCGCCGCGGCTCTTGATGTCTGCCAACTCGCTCAGGAGGACATCCGGCCAGATGTTCTCCATGGCGCCGTTGTAGCGGGCGCCGAACTCGGTGTTGGGCTGGGCGAAGGTGCCGAAGGGAATCCCCCCGGCGAAGGAGGTCGAGAACGTGGGATCCGGGGCCGCGGCCTCGGGCGGCGCGCTGCCGTCGGGGCTCAACGAGTCGGTGGTATTGCACCCCGCGAGGCCGAGAACGAGGCTGGCGAAAAGCGGCGCTCGAAGCCGAGCGATCCTGCGGGACAGCTTGAAGGTGTACGTCATGGCGGACGCTCTCGAAGCGAGGTGTGAGCTGTGAACTGCGAGCGAGTTTTTGGGGGGAGTCAGGCTCAGACGGGCCCGGCCAGGCGCACTTGTATGCAATAGGCGGGCCCGCCAGGTGAGCGACCGCCATTGGGCGACCAATCGCAGAACGGAGCCAGTTTGGCGCCCCTCCACACGGCAAATCAGGCGGCTTCAACGAGATTGGCGGTGCAGTTGTTGGCAGTTCTGGCCAATTCTTCCCCACCGCGAAGCCAGGCGCTGCGGCATTTCTGGCAAATTGGGAGAGTATGCGGCTCTGAGGATTGGCGCTCCCGCCGACCCGCAAATACCATTAGCTGGCTGTATTGACCTGATGATCCGGTCTCGCACCGCGCCGCCGCCGAGCCATGCACACGAACGGATGACCATGGACCCTGAGCGTCTTAGGCGGGCGCTCGCCGAGCGCTCGATCGCCCTGGACCGCGAGCTCGGGCGCGGGGGCATGGCGGTGGTCTACCTGGCCCGGGACCTCCGGCACGACCGGCACGTCGCGGTCAAGGTGCTCCTGCCGGACGTCCCCGCGGGCACGGAGCGCTTTCTCCGCGAGATCAAGCTGATCTCACCGCTGGTCCATCCCCACATCGTGCCGCTCTTCGACTCCGGCGCCATCGACGGCCGCCCCTACTTCGTGATGCCATATATCGAAGGCGAATCGTTGCGGCAGCGGTTGCGCCGGGAGGGACGACTCGGCATCGGGGAAGCGGTCCAGATCGCCGGCGAGGTCGCCGAAGCCCTGGCGTTCGCCCACGGGAGAGGGATACTCCATCGGGATATCAAGCCGGAGAATATCCTGCTCGCCGATGCATCCCCTGAGGGAGGAGCGGCGGAGGTGGTCCACGCCCTGGTAGCCGACTTCGGGGTCGCGCGGGCCTTGAATGAGGCGGTCACCCAGGAGCCCGGTGAGCGCCTCACGGGGCAGGGGCTGGTGATCGGCACCTCCGAGTACATGAGCCCGGAACAGGCCAGCGGCGATGGATCGCTCGACGGCCGGAGCGACATCTTCAGCCTGGGCTGCGTGCTGTACGAGATGCTGACCGGAGTTCCGCCCCTCACGGGCGGGAGTCCGAGGGAGGTGCTGGCGCGCCGTTTCCGGGAGTCCCCCCGGCCAGTGCGTGAGCTCCGGCCGGATGTCTCCCCCGAGCTGGAGGCGGTGGTGGACAAGGCGCTCGCCTCCGATCCGGCGCTCCGGTACGCCGACGCCACGGAGTTCCTCTCGGCGCTCCGCTCACCAGCGGGGCTCCAGGCCGTGAGCGGCGGATCACCCAGAGCCCGGCTCCGCTGGGCCGCCGCGCTGACCGGCGGGCTGGCGGCGGCGGCGCTCGCGATCGGCGGGCTCGGGCGCCATCGGGCCGGGGGCGCCGACCTCGATCCGCGACGCATCGTCGTGGCCCGGATGAGCAACGAGACCGGTGAGAGCACGTTCAGCTACCTCGGCGGCCTGGCCACCGACCGGCTCACCGCCTCGCTCGCCGGGACCCCGGGGATCAAGGTGGTCACCGCGGCCACTATCATTCCCTCGCGACTCACGACCGGCCTCCAGGTGGATTCGTTCGACGCGCCCGAGCGGCTCCGCACGCTGGCACAGGAAACCTCGGCGGGGACCCTCATCTCCGGGTCCTACTTCCGAAATGGCGATCGAATCTCGTTCCAGGCGGAGATCACCGACGCCAATCACGGCACCCTGCTCGCCGCGGTCGGCCCGGTGAGCGCCCCGGCCAGCCGGGCCGAAGAGGCGCTGGACTCGCTGGGTCGGAGCGTCGCCGCGGCGGTTCACCGGAGGGGCCTCGGCAGGCGCGACACCTCCCGGTCGTGATTGCGGATTAGCTTAGGACGAGACAGCGCGACTGGAGGCAAGACGTGTTCCGAACGTCAGATGCCGAAAGCCCCACGGATTCGGGCGTCCCGCCCATCCAGCGGCCAGGCCTGGCGATTGCCCTCGCGATTGCCCTCGCGATCGCCAGCACGGGCGCGGCGCTTGGGCTGGCACTCGGGCTCCGGCCGATCCTCGCTCCGGTCGTGGCGCCGATGTTCCTGCTCGCGGTGGCCATGACCGCGCTCTATGGTGGTCTCCGGCCGGCACTGCTGGCGGTCCTGCTCTCCGCGCTCGCGCTCAACTTCTGGTTCTTCCCCCCGATCGAGGCGTTCGGGTTCGACACCCCAGCCCACGTCATTCAGCAGCTGGTCTTTCTCGTCTCGGCGATGCTGATCGCGGCCACCGTGGCCCAGGCGCGGGTCGCCCGTCTGGCCGCCGAAGCTCGGGTCGGCGAGGCCGTTCGCCTGAGCCGGGAGGCAGAGGCACGACTCCCGGCCGAGGTGGCTCGGCAGGAGGCGCTCGCGAGTCTCGAGGAGGTGCTCGGGGAGGGCACGACTGACGGCGTGGTGACCCTCGATCGGGAGTGGAGATTCACCTTCGCCAATCGGACGGCGGAAGAGCTCGTGGGGCGACAGCCTCACGAGCTGATCGGGCAGACCATCTGGGAGGTAATGCCTACGCTCGCCGGCACTCGGTACGAGCACGAGGTTCGCGCTGCCCTGGAACGACAGGTCCCTGGTGAGGCGGACCTCTTCGTGCCGGGGGTCGGCCGGCTCGACAGCCGCCTGTTTCCCAATCGGCGAGGCCTGGTGCTCGTCTGGAGCAGGGCCGGCAGGCACCTCCGGGCGCTGGATGCCTCGGGAGCCGGCTCCTGGGAGTGGGACGTGGAGACAGGGACCGTCGCTCTTTCGCGCGCCATGAGCGAGCTGCACGGCACCCCTGCGGATCGGCCCATCGATCTATCCGAGCTGCTCGACCGAATTCATCCAGCGGATCGCGAGCGCGTGCGGTCGACCCTGACTCGCTCGGCGTCCGAGGGCTCGGAATGCGCGCTCGAGTACCGGGTGCTGCGAAGGTCGCAGCTCAGCCGGCTGGTTGTCGCTCGTGGACGCCCGGTCGGCGATCCCGGCGGCGGGTCCCTCAGGATGATCGGCCTGGCGATGGCGCTGCCCGACGTCGATCAGCTGTTCCAGCCCGGCGGAGGCGAGCCCGAGCCCATGGCCGATGCGCGGATGGTGCTCGTAGTTCAAAGCGAGGCCAGGGCCAGGCTACTCGCCAGCCAGGCACTCGAACGTGAGGGCCACCGCTGGATCACGGCGGCCGATGGTGGCGAGGCCCTGGTGCTGCTGGAACGCTACGCCATCCCCATCGATCTGCTGGTGACCGACGTCCAGCTTCCGGATCTCAGCGGTGAGGAGCTGGTCGATCGCGTTCGGGAGCGGTTCCCGGCGCTGCCCGTGATCTTCGTCCCGGACGGATCCGCCGGGGACGATTTGGAGGCCCAGGATGAGCTGGTGCGACGAGTGAGGAGTCACCTTGCGGATTCTCCAGGGGTGCGATAGCTCTCTATTCGACGGAGCTGGAGCGAGCCAGAGATGCCCTTTTTCGGTGGATATCAACGGGAGAGCCGTCGGATCCGGGGGGTTCGCCTCGCGGCGGTAGCATTGGGCGTCTCGGTGCTGGCCCTAGCCGCCATCGTCCGCTTCGTCCCGGAGTGGCTGCCACCACAGTTGTCAGGGACTCAGCCGCTCGAGAGCGCCGGCCTGCCGGCACGGGTGGAGAGTACCGGGCCTTCGGCGGCCGTCCAGGCGGACACCTCGAGAGCTCCGAGCCTCATCGCGCAGCAGCAGGTGCAGGACACCACTCACCGGTCCGCCACCGACAGCAGCACCGCCGATCAAGATACCAATCCGCCACCGCACCGGCGGCGGACGATCACGGACGTGGTCCTGCTGCCCTGCTCGACGGCCAATCCGCGGCCCGACGGAAGCTTCGTGCTCCCGCCCCACAACCCCCGGCATCGGACGATCGTCGGACTTCCATCGGCCCCGGGGGAGCCCCGGCGTGGCTTTGTCATCCCACCTCACGATCCAACGCACGAGAATCGGGTGCCCATCCGGGTGATCTCGATGGACTCGATCCTGGAGCAGTCGCTTCAGGTCCCCGCGCACGATCCGAGCAAGCCCAACATCGTGCGGCCGTACGCGGTGCCCTGTCTGGCGGATAGCACCGGGCAGTAGCACGCGCGCCGGCGCCCCGAGCCGATCACACGAGGATCCGGGCATCCCGGTCCGTCATGGTGCAACCCCGACACTCCGGCAATACTCGACCAGCCGATCGAGCTCACGGGCCTTCTCGAAGGTCGCCTCGACTCCGAGCTCCCGGGCATGCGCGAGGCGCCTCGGGTCGAGGCAGCCGGTCCAGAGGACCACGATCGGACCGGAGCCCTCGACCTGCCGAAGGATCCGGATCGCGTTCAGCAGAGCGAACCCGCCGCCCTCCTCCATGTCGAGATCGGCAATGACCAGATCCGGAAAGAGCACGGCGATCCGGCGAATCGCATCCAACACGGTCCTGGCCGTGCCAATCACCCTGACGCCCGAGGTCTCCACCAGGCGTTCAACCAGACGGTCTGTGAGCACGGCCGACTCTTCGACCACCAATACTTTCACCACAGACTCTTTCGCTGCATACCCCGCCACTTCCATCGTTATGCTCCGCACGTGGGTCCGGTGTTATCGGTTGTAATCGGTTTCAGCGCGACAAGGTTAGTCCCCGCGGTGAGCGGGGCCAATCGGGCGACACCCGCGTGGCGTGTCAGTGTTCGCCTACGGGCCGTGGGGATGTGAGAAGAGGAGCTAGCGGACGGTGAGGAGGCCGTGCTCCAGCGCATAACGGACCAGGTCGGCGTTGCTGCCCAGGCCCAGCTTCTGGAGAATGCGGGCGCGGTAGGTCGTGACCGTCTTGGGGCTGACGGTGAGGCGGGAGGCGATCGACTTGAGGGGCTCGCCCTGGGCGAGCCCTTTGAGCACCTGGAATTCTCGGTCGGAGAGCACCCCGTGCACCGGCTCGGGCTCGGCGCCGCCCAGCCGGGCGGCGAGCACCTCACCTAGGGACGGGCTCACATACATCCCGCCGCGGTACACCCGGCGGATGGCCTCGACCAGCTGGTCCAGGGAGCGGTCCTTGGTGAGATAGCCGGCCGCGCCGGCCCGCAGAACTCGGACGGCGTATTCCGCCTCGGGATAGGCCGTAAGCACCAGGGCGCGGGCGCCGGGCCGGATCGCCTGAACCTCTCGGAGGGTCTCCACGATGCCGGGACCCGGCATGGCGATGTCCAGGAGAAGGACGTCGACCGGCATCGTGCGGAGCTTCTCCAGCAGCTCGGGCACCGTTCCGGCCTCGTCCACGACCCGTATCCCGTTGTCCTCTTCCAGCAGCCGACGGAGTCCCTGGCGGACTACCTGATGATCGTCGGCCAGCAGTACCCGGATCATCTGGCGCCTACGTCGATGGCCGGGGGAGGGATACGCGGATGATGGTGCCGCCCGTGGGACCGGACCGCACCTCGAAGTCGGCGCCGATCGCCGCGGCACGCTCGCGCATACCGAGCAGGCCCAGCGATCCGCGCCTGGCCAGCACGCCCGGCGCGATACCGACGCCGTTGTCCGCCACCTCGAGCAGCACGCGCTCCGGGGGGCACTCGAGCACCACGGTCACCCGGCTGGCCTGGGCATGGCGGGCGATGTTGGTGAGCGCTTCCTGCACGATGCGGTACAGCGGACGCCGGGCGACCCTGGGCACATCATCGCTGGGGGCGAGGAGCTCGACGACACTGCCGGTCTGGCCGGCGAAGCGCTCCAGCAGGCCCTCGATGCCCGCCGCCAGACCGAGGTCCTCCAGTACCGGCGGCCGGAGCTCCGAGGCGATGCGGCGCACGGTATCGATGGTGTCATCGACCAGGGCGAGCATCTCGTCCGCCTTCCGGCGCACCGGCTCCCGGTTTCGGTTCAGCTTGGGCACGAGCCAGCCGAGATCGAGGCGCAGGGCCGTGAGTGCGTGGCCCAGCTCATCGTGCACTTCCCGCGAGATCCGGGTCAGCTCCTGTTCCCGCACCTCATCCAGGCGGTGCGCCAGCAGCCGGAGCTGCTCGTGGGAGGCGAGGAGCGCCTCCTCCGCTCGGCGCCGCTCGGTGGTGTCGAGCGTGGCCCCGAGCATCCGTGCCGGCCGACCTTCCCGATCGCGCAGCACCCGGCCGTTGCTCCAGATCCAGCGGATCTCCCCAGTCCCTGGGTGGACCACCCGGAATTCTGTGGTGTAGTCTGCCTGTTCCTCCAAGCTCCGCCTGATGGCCTCACTGACCCCGGTCACGTCCTCCGGATGAATCACCGCGCGGAAATCCTCCATCCGGCCGCCGAACGTGTCGGGCGTCAGGCCGTGCAACTGGTACACCCGCTCGGACCAGGTGATGTGATTGGTGGGGATGTCCCAATCCCAGATGCCGCAGTTCGCGGCGTCGAGCGTCAGGCGCAGCCGCTCCTCGCTTTCTCTCAGCGCCGCATCGGTCCGCTGGCGCTCGGTGACGTCCCGCAAGGTGAAGACCGCGCGGGGACCGGCCGACCGGTACTGCAGCGCGCTCCCCAGCGCCTCGAGGGTGCGCCAGCTTCCGTCGCGGTGGCGGAAGCGGAATTCCACCCCTCGCGGGGTCGCCAGAGGATCGTGCGCCGCGGCGCGCTGGGCCTCGAGCAGGCGGGGCCGGTCATCCGGGTGAATCAGGTCTACGGCCGAGCGGCCGACCAGGTCGACCGGGAGGTAGCCGAGCACCCGCTCGACCGACGGGCTGCCGTAGAGAATGACGCCACTCTCGTCCACGATGGTGATGATGTCGGAGACATGCTCGATGAGGGTGCGGAAGTGCTCCTCGCTCCGGCGCAGTTGCCGCTGGGCCTTGGCGAGCGCCGCCTCCGCCTGCTTCCGATGGGTGATGTCCTGCACGATGCCGACGACGTACTCGACCTGACCGCCGGCATCGCGTACGCTCGAGGCAGTGGTGTTGGCCCACACCGAGGAGCCGTCAGGCCGCAGATATCTCCATTCCAGCACGAGGGGGGGACCGCCCCCAGCCAGGCGGTCGAAGGGCGGCAGCGCCCCGCGGAGGTCGTCGGGCTGGATCACGTCCCACAGGCTCAACCGAGCCAGGTCCTCCTCGGGACGAGCCAGAAGCTGGGCGAGGCAGTGATTGGCGAAGAGGAACTGGCCCGCGTCATCCCACAGCGCGATGCCGACCTGGCTCTGTTCCACCATCGCGCGGAAGCGCGCCTCGCTCTCCCGCAACTTCTCCTCGATCCGCGCGCGATCGGTCAGCTCACGCCGGAGCTCGAGCTCGGTCATCACCGTGGCGGCGAGATCGCGCAGCATGCCCACCTGCTCGTCGGTCCAGCGACGCGGTCGAGCATCGGCGACGCAGAAGGTGCCCAGGCAGTCACCGTCGGAGGAGACCAGCGGGACACCGGCATAGGCCACCGCGCCGAGCTCGGTGACGGCGGGATTGGTGGAGAGCAGAGGGTGCTGCCGCGCGTCGGGCACCACCAGGGGCTCCCCGGAGGCAACCACGTACTGGCAGATCGAGTAGCTGAGCGGAGTCTCCCGCGACGAGGCGAACGGCTCGGGCAGGCCCCGGGAGCTCTTGTAGTACTGGCGGTCGTCGGTGACGAACGTGATGAGGGCGATCGGTGTCGAAAACAGAACCGTGGCGAGGCGAGTCAGGCGATCGAACGCCTCTTCCGGCTCCAGGTTCGCCAGCGCGAGTCGGCGGAGCGCCGCGAGACGCTCCGGCTGCTGCAGAACGGCGAAATCGATCATGGGACTGATGTCTTGTGCCGAACTCGGCCGGGATCGGGGGCACCCTGCCTGGTGGAAGTATTCGGTGAGGGTTCATGGGCCGTCAAGAGGCCAGGCCGGGGGATCATCCCAGAGCGTCATCGGAGCGGCCCGGATGCAGTTCCGAAACGTCGCGGTGCGGGGATGCAGCATTGACGACCGGCGTTGTATCCACCATTGTATCCACTGAGTCTCGCCGAACGCCCGCTCGGGAGAAACCGCTGCCGCAGAGAGCTATGCCAGATTCCGCGCCGCACAACGCCAATCGGGGCCTCAGGGGGCCAGTCCGCCTCCTGATGCTCGCCTGCCTCGCCCTGCTCCCGCGCACCGGGGCGACGCAGGACGCGGTCGACCCCGAGGGCCGATACGGTGAGGTTGCGCGGGCCCTCGCGCCGGTCATCGACCAGGCGCGCGCGGAGCGGAATATCCCGGCCATCTCGCTGGCCTTGGTGGATGGAACCCGTATCGTGTGGGCCCGGGGCTTCGGTTGGGCCGATTCCTCGGCCGGTGTCCCCGCCACGGCGGCGACCGTGTACCGGGTCGGCTCCGTTTCGAAGCTGTTCACCGATATCGGCATCATGCAGCTGGTCGAACGGGGGGAACTGGACCTGGACGCACCAATCGCCCGCGCTCTTCCCGACTTCCGCCCATCGAACCCCTTCGGCGGCCGGATCACCATTCGTGAGCTCACCGCGCACCGCGCCGGGCTGACCCGGGAGCCACCCGTCGGCCACTACTTCGACGACACGCAGCCGACGCTCGCCGCCACGGTCGAGAGTCTCTACCGAACGAGGCTCGTCTATCGGCCCGGCACCCACCTCAAGTACTCCAACGCCGGCATCGCCGCCCTCGGGTACGTGCTCGAGCGCACCCAGAAGGAGCCGTTCGCAAGCTATCTCAAACGCGCAGTGCTCGAGCCGATGGGCCTGAACGGGAGTGCCTTCGAGCCGCTCCCGGACCTGCAGCCGCACCTCGCGAAGGGGTACATGTGGACCCTCGACGGCCGGCGGTTCGACGCGCCGACGTTCCAGCTTGGAGAGGGGCCGGCCGGCAGTCTCTATACCACCGCGCTCGATCTTGGCCGTTTCATGTCCGTGCTCTTCACTGGCGGCCGAACCCCCGATGGCGGCCGGGTGCTGGCTACCGCCACGCTCGACTCGATGTGGACGCCGCAATACGCCTCATCCCACGACTCTAGCGGCATCGGCATCGGCTTCTGGGTAGACCGGCTGGATGGCCACCGGTCCGTTGGTCACGACGGCGCCATCTACGGCTTCGCCACCACGCTGCGCGCGCTCCCGGACGACTCGCTTGGGGTCGTCGTCGTCGCGACACTCGATGCCATGAACACGGTGACCGACGATATCGCCGAGGCGGCCCTGCGGATGATGCTGGCGACGCGGGCTGGGAAGCCGCTCCCCGTCATCCCGACGACCTCTCCGCTCAGCCGCGCGCAGGCCCTCGGGCTGATGGGTCGGTACCTGAAGGGCGACAGCGGTGTGGACCTGCAGGAGTACGAAGGAAAGCTGTACCTGACCCCGACACGCGGCGGCAGCCGGGCCGAGCTGCGCCTCGCGGGACCGGCCCGCAGCGACACCGCCGACGGACGCCCCCTCGAGCTGTTCGGAGACGATCTGCCGGGCCCAAGCAGGAAGGTCCTGGCGCCCGGGGGTGGGCGGCTCGTCATCGGCCTCGACACGCTCATCCGACTCCCGACGCCCGGCTCCGACCGGATCGCCATGGCCGAACCAAAGCCGGCGCCGGCGGCCGGGGCCGACGCCGGACTGATCGGCGAATACGGCTGGCCTCACGACATCCTCTATATCCGGGAGAAGGACGGGCGGCTGAACGCACTGATCGAGTGGTTCTTCGAGTATCCGCTGCAGCGTGTCTCACGGGACGTCTATCGCTTCCCGGCCTGGGGGTTGTACGACGGCCAGGAGATCGTGTTCCACCGCGGGGCCGACGGACGCGCCACGCTCGCGGTGGTGGCGACCGTCCCGTTCAAGCGCAGGCCGCTCCCGGGAGACGACAATCGCGTGAGCTTCCGCATCACGCCGGTGCAGCCGATCGACACGCTGCGCCAAGCGGCACTCTCCGCGCACCCACCCGAGGAGGTCGGCGAGTTCCGCCAGTCTGACCTGGTCGAGCTCCGGAGCCTCCATCCTGGCATCGCCTACGACATCCGCTACGCGACCGCAAACAACTTCCTGGGCACGGCCCTCTACAGCTCGGCGCACGCGTTCATGCAGCGGCCGGCGGCGGAAGCCCTCGCGCGCGTGGCCCGGGCGCTCGAGCCGCTCGGGTACGGGCTGCTGGTACACGATGCCTACCGACCCTGGTATGTGACCAAAATGTTCTGGGACGGCACACCCGCCGACAAGCACCTCTTCGTAGCGGACCCAGCGCAGGGATCGCGGCACAATCGCGGCTGCGCCGTGGATCTGACGCTCTACGACCTGAAGTCCGGGCGACCCATCCGGATGACGGGCGGGTACGACGAGCTGAGCGACCGATCCTACCCGCTCTACCCCGGTGGCACGTCGCGGCAGCGATGGCACCGCGATCTGTTGCGTCACGCCATGGAAGCCGAGGGTTTCACCGTGTACGAGGCCGAGTGGTGGCACTTTGATTACGGCGACTGGCGCCGATACCGGATTCAAAACCTGACGTTCGAGCAGCTGGTTGCCGCTCAGAACCGGGCGGGTCAAGCTCCTTAGTGGGCCCCGGACGACGCCGCCTTCGGGGGCGCTACCCGCGCCAAGATCTGGCCGTGGTCCAAGTCGATCGCGGAGACCTTGCCGTCCGGCGCGAGGCGGAAGGTCACCAGTGAGGTCCCGAGCCACCGGTTCCGGTACCGGGCGCGGAACGTGTCGTAGTTCCAGTGCTCGAGATCGGCGGTGAGGAACTGGCTCGGCGCCAGCACCAGTCCGCCGCGCTCCAGCCGGACGGTCACCGACCCATACAGGCTGTCGGCGTAGGTCCCCGCGTACCCGGCGAGGGCCAGCGAGGGTTTCGTATCTTTGACCCGCTTGGCGTCGGCCTCCTTCTTCGCCACTTTGACCGAGTCCTGGATCTTCTGATACATGGCCCGCATGTCCGCGCTCCAATCCCGGTGCGGAGCGCCCAGGTAGGAGTCGAAGACCCGGTACATGAGCGCATGGCGCACCTCCGCGTGGTCGCGGTTGGCGAGCACCACGACCCCGAGTCGCCGCGCCGGGATGAGGCCGACGATCGCGACCAGTCCGTCGATGCTGCCGGTGTGAAAGACCACTTTCTCGCCCCGATAGTCCTCCAGGAACCAGGCCAGACCGTAGGCGATGAAATTCGGGTTCGTGAGCTTGGCCGTGGGATAGAACTCCTGGCGTCCGACGAGGACCTGAGGGGTCATGAGCTCGGCGAACGCCGTGTCGCTCACCAGCCGCTTTTTCTCGACCCGTCCGCTGTCGAGCAGGAACCGCAGCCACTTCGCCATGTCGAGCACGTTTGAGTACATCGATCCTGCGGGGGCGATGGCGTCAACCAGCTGCTGCGAGGAAGCGGGAAGCGCCCGAAGCGTGTCGTCGACGGCCTGGTGCGGGCGCGTGACGTTGGCCTTCCCCCGAAGGTCTGGCCCCTCCATCACGGTTTCGGACATCCCGAGAGGCCCCAGGATGCGGGTGCGCACGAGGTCGTCCCACGAGCTGTGATTCACGGTCCCCGCGATCTGGCCCGCGACGGCGTAGCCGATGTTGTTATACGCGAAATGCGACCGGAAGCTTGTCTCCGGGGGCAGGTAGCGGAGCCGGCGGATCATCTCGGCCAGCGGCTGATCGCTGCCGTACCACATGTAATCCGGGTCGCCGAAGCCAAGCTCGTGGGTCAGCAGGTCACGCAGCGTGACCTCCCGGCTGACGTAGGGATCGCGGAGCACGAAGCCGGGGAGGTAGGCCGTGACCGCGTCGTCCCACCGAACCTTCCCGGCGTCGACCATCATCGCCAGCGCCATGGTCGTGAACGCCTTAGTGGTGGAGCCGAGGGCGAACAACGTGTGGGTATCCACGGTGTCGTGCGTGCCGATGGTGCGTACGCCGTACCCGCGCGCGAACACGGTCGAGTCATCCTTCACGACAGCCACGGCCAGGCCGGGAACGCCCCAGTCCTTGACCGCCCTGGCCACATACTCCTCGAAGCCGGCAAGTGGTGCGTTGGCGCTCTGTGCGGCCGCCGGGGGTGCGACCGGGGCGGCGAGCAATACGGCCGTCATCAACCAAGGGAGACGCAACTGCAGAGGCAGAGAAGGCATGGACCGGAAGGTCAAGGGTGAACCGATGCTCGCTCGGTCGGACGTAGCAAGAACCGGTCGAAATACGCCGCCGCGGCCGAATCAACCGTGAGCCAGGTCGCGTGCCGCAGGAACCCATGAATCTCGTCGGGAAGCACGAGCTCGTCGTAGCGAACGCCCGCGGCGTCGAGCCGGCGTGCCAGATCGACGGTCTGCTGGAAGCGGACGTTGCGGTCGTCGTCCCCATGGATGAGGAGCACGGGCGATTTCCACGTGCCGATCGACGAGACCGGCGACGACCGCCAGGCCCTCACCTTGGCGCGGGCGACGTCCCCCTGCTCGTACCGTGCGCTCGCGGTCGCCAGCTCGGAGGCCAGGTCGGTGGTCCAGTCGTGGACCCCGTGGAGGTCGACCGCGGCGGCAAAGAGGTCGGAGTTGCGGGCCAGGGCGAGCGCCCCGAGATAGCCGCCGTATGAGCCGCCCCAGATTCCGATGCGGCGGGGGTCCACCTGCCGGAGTCGGCCCAGGTACTCGGCGGCCGCCTTCACGTCCTGGTATTCGGCCGCGCCGTCCGGGCCCGTATGGTCGGGGTGGGTGAAGTCGTGTCCGTAGCCGATTCCCAGGCGGTAGTTGAGTGCCAGGACTACGTAGCCGCGGCTGGCGAAGTACTGGTTCAGCGCGTACACGTTCGCGTAGTAATCCATGTAGTGCCAGCCCAACAGCATCTGTCTCGGGGGCCCGCCGTGCACGTATACCAGTGCGGGATGCCGAGCCCGGACGGCGCTGGAGTCGGCACGCGGCTGGAAGAGCTGGCCGTGCACCTCGACCCCGTCGGCTGCCCGGAACTGGACCGCCCGGGGGAGGACGAACGATGCGGCAGGGAAGTCGGCCGGGATCCGCGCCCCGCCGATCGCCCGCGGCGTGGCGCCGGCGGCGATCACCGTGGGGAGAGGTGGCGTGCGCGGGCCAGCGCCGATGAACACCACCCCACCGTCGCCCGTCACGGCTGGCGCCCACTCGATGCCGTCCCCCGACGTGAGCGCCACGGGCTCCCCCCGGTCGACCGCGACCCGGAAGATGTGGCGGCGGTCGCCGTCGGCTCGATCGGGGCCCGTGTTCGCGGCGTAGACGAGTGACGCGCCGTCCGGGCTCGGCTGCACGAACTCGACCATGAAGCGTCCCGGCGTCAGCAGGAGCGGCGCGCCCCCCCGAGTGGAGACCGAGTAGAGATGGGGCCACCCGTCCAGATCGGCCAGAAACACCAGCCGCTCGCCCGCGACCCAGTGCAGGTTGGCTTCCCCGTCCGTGATCGGGTAGGAGCCGAGCGGTGTGCGGGGGCTTCGCCAGACCCGGCGCGCTTGGCCGGTGGCGGCATCCGCGGTCCAGATCGCCCAGGGCACCGGGTGGTCCCCGAACAGGGGCACCTGCGGAGCGCCACCCTCGCCGGGGAGGCGGACGAACGCGATACGCGTCCCGTCGGGGGACCACCGGGGGCTGAGATCGCGAGAGGTGGAGGGCGCCAGATAGCGAATCGGGGTGGAGTCGCCGGCGAAAACGGCGACGAAGCTGTGGTCGTCGCGGTCGGTGACGAATGCCAGCCGGCTCCCGTCCGGCGACCACTCCAGCGAGCCGTTCGTACCCCTCGCGAACACCAGTGGCTTGGCCGGCATCGTGTCGTCGAGCGAGACGCTCCAGATGGCCCCCTCGCGGAGGAAGGCGACGCGGTCGCCACGCGGGGAGACGGCGGGGTCATCGCCGGCCGCGAGCAGTCTGGGAACACCGCCCGCGAAGGGCGCGGCCCAGATCTCGACCTGCGGTCGGGCCGGATCCGACGCCGGGTCGGGAGGAACCTCGTCGGCCCAGTTTGCATCGTGATCGCCGCCCCGTACATACACCACCGTCTTGCCGTCGCGGGAGATCGTGAGCTGGGTGAGCTCCTGCCCATCGTCCGAACGATTCCGGGTGAGCTCACGCGCCACGAAGTCGGGGCCCTCCGCAACCCAGACGTTCCGAACGCCTCGCTCGTTGAGCACCCAGGCGAGCCGGGAGCCGGTGGCCGAGGCGGTGAGCTCGCTCGGGTACGGGTACCCGAGGAGCTGCTGTAGCGAGAATGGCGCCGAACGCTGCTGCGCAGCGAGCGGCGCCATCTCCGGGACGGCCAGGAAAGTGACGAGCAGACCGAGGGCGGCCGCCCCGCGCATGTCATGAGCCCCGGAGGGGGTGGGCTTCAATCGGGGATATTGGGGTTGTTGTTCCGCTCCACCGAGGGCAGGGGGAAGCAGACCTGGGTGCCGTAGACGCCGGTGGCCGTTCCACCGACCGGGAACGGCGTGCCCGGCGCGGGAAAGAGCGGCAGACCGTACCGGATGATGTCACCCAGCCGCTGGCCTTCCAGGAACAGCTCCCGGCTCCGCTCCTCGATGATCTGGCTCATCACCTCTTCCGGCGTGCCGCCGCCATAGGCAGGAAGGCCTGCGTTGGTGTGCAGCGTGTTGATGATGCCGACGGCCCCTGCTGCGTCGCCGGCCGCTACGTCGGCCTCAGCCAGGATGAGCTGGGCCTCTTCCCACCGGGCCACCGGGATCGGCGAGTCGATCGAGGGGTACTTGAGCGGCTGGAAGATCTCGACGGTCGGGTCGGCGCCGGTGTTGCCGGCATCGGCGACCGATACCCGCGGGTCGGGCGTACCGCCGAAGGTGACATCGCGAAACGGAACGTCCACCGTGTATAGGAGGTCCCGGTACAGTGCGGTGAAGACCAGGTTCTCCCGTTGGGTCTTGGCGGCTGAATAGGTCGCCTCGACCAGGAAATCCGCCGGCACCAGCGCGGCGTCGGCGCCGGCCTCCGCCGTGTTGCCGAGGTCCAGCCGAGCTCGGGCCCGGCCGACGAGTGCGAGGTTGAGGGTCTGGTCGTCGCCGGCCGCCGTGGCGGCATCGATGGCGCGGGTGAAGCGGGCCTCCGCCTCGGTCAGGATTTGCGTCGGGGTGAGCGCGGGGCCGACATCGAGCGCCGCGGAGCACATCCCTTCGCCTAGCAGCACCAGGCTGTACCCGGCATAGGCCGCCGCGGTGGCGATCAGCCCGACCCGTCCCGGTACCTGCTCGTCGGTCCAGCCGTCGAGCAGCCGGAGCACGTTGTCGGCGTCGAAGCGGGCGGTGGAGAGTGTCGTATAGACCGTGACCTCACCCTGGTCGCAGGTCTCGGTGGAGTAGACGGTGTTGGTCGGGAGAATGGTGCGCCGGTCGAAGTCCCAGACCCGGTTCGCCAAGTTGGCGTTGGCCAGCTCGTCGCCCACCAGGCCCCCGGCGACGATGTAGTCGGCCAGGGCGCACTGGAAGTCTCCCACCGCACTTTCGACCAGCAGGGCCGCGTTCTCCGGCTTCTCCAGGTCGCCCGCCTTGATCCGACTGGGCGCGTCCTGCTTGAGGGAGGTGATGTCGCTGCAAGCGGCCAGGGTCAGGCAGAGGACGCCGGCGAGCGCCGCGCCCAGCCCGACCAAACGCCACTCTACCAGGTTCGAGGATCTGCGCCTCATGAGTCCGTCCTCTCGTGGTATTCGGCCGCGGCGCGGCTAGAAGTTGAGGCTGATGGTGGTCACGAACTGCGCCAAGGTTGGGGTCACTGCCTGGTCGAGGAACTCCAGTGCGGCCGACCCTCCTCCCTGGGAGCTCTGGCTCTCCGGGTCCAGGCCGGTATAGCTGGTCCAGGTGTGGAGGTTGCGTCCGCTCACCGTAATGGTCGCGCGCTTGGCGCCAAACGCCCCGGCCCATCGATCGGGCAGCGTATAGCTCGCCGAGATCTCCCGCAGCTTGAAGAAGCTGGCATCCTCGATGAACGAGTTGACGGTTTGAAGATCGGCCCCGAGCGCGATGTCGGCGAGCAGCTTGGGATCCTGACCCGCGGGACTCACGGCTTCCTCGCAGTTGACGATGAGATCACAGCGAATCAGGTGGTCGGTGTTGAGCCGCCGCTGGCCCCGCTTGAAGTCCACCATGCCGTAGAGTCTCAAGTTGCGGAACAAGGTGAGCGTGGTGGTGAAGGCGCCGGTGGTTTTGGGAATGGGGCTACCCGCAAACACCAGTGGAGCGACGGCGCAATCGACCGGTGCCTTCCCCGCGCCGCCGTCACACAGGGCGCTGATGAGCGTGCCGTCGGCATCCGCCTCGGCGCTCACGACCCGCTTGATGAAGTAGGAGGCGATGGGATAACCCTCCACCTCGCTCTGCGGGGGGAAGGTGCTGATGCTGGGAATTCCGCCGAGATCCTTGATGTAGTTGGACGCGGTCGCGACGCTCGCCGCCACGTCCCAGCTGAAGTTGGACCGGGTGATCGGTTGGGCGGTCACCTGCAGCTCGATCCCCTTGTTGCTGACCGCCCCGATGTTGACGAACTGCTGCCCCGGGAATCCGCCGGACGGGGGCGTCCCCCGGAGCAGGATGGCATTCTTGGTCTGCTTGGAGAACACGGTGAAGTCGATGCCGATCCGGTTGAACAGGCCCGCCTCGAAGCCCAGCTCGACCTCCTGACCCCGCTCCGGCTTGAGATCGGGATTGCCCACGAACTGCGGCGTCACGGTCGGGTCGTCGTTGGGGCCCGTGCTCGGGGAGTACGTCCTGAGCGCCGCGAAGCTCTGGGGCTGCTGGCCCGAGGCACCGTAGGCCGCCCGCAGCTTGAGGGCGTTGATGAAGCCGAGGTGCCAGAACGGCTCCTCGCTCACCACCCAGGTCCCGCTGACCTTGGGATAGGTTGCCAGGTCGAAGTTGTCGCCGAAGGCGCTGTTGTTGTCGATTCGGACGGCGCCGGTGAGGAAGATCCGATCGTTGAGCCCGAACTGCTGTTGGCCGAAGAGGCCGATGGTCTTGTTGGTGACGAAGTCCTGGCTGCCGGTGGTGGTCGCGGTGGAGCTCCCGGTGCGAAGCCCTGGTGCTGGGAATTGGAGCCCGGTCACGCCCACCGAGTCGACTCGCCGCTGGTAGTACTGCCCGCCGATGGAGCTCGACGAGCTGATCTTGGGTGACAGGTTGAAATGGGCGGTCGCGCTGTAATCCGCGGTGTAGAAGGCGACGTCCTGGCGATTCAGCAGGAGCTGCCCGCGCGCGCTCACCGGGTCGAAGAATTGCGCCACCGCCGGCGGCATGAACGTGGTCAGGGCCTGGTTGTCCTCTCCGGTCTGGTCCACTCCCAAGGTCAGCCGGTGGCTGAACCACCCTGCCGGACGATGGTTCACCGTCACGCTGCCGGTAAAGCGGGAGAGATCCTGCGTGTTGTCGAACACGCCGGAGTAGTAGGCCTCGGGAGGGGCCTGCAGGAATCCGCGGGTGGGCGTGCTTGCCAGGATGGGAAGACCGTACAGCGTGTTGAGGAACGGGCCGTCCTGGTAGTCGGTTCCCAGATGGAACTTCCCCCTGACATAGTTGAGGCTGGTCCCGATGTCGAGGCGATCGTTAATCGGGAACGAGACGTTGGCGTGCCCGGCGAATCGGCGCGACCGGTTGGTCGGATCGATGCCCTTGTCATCGTCGTAGCTGCCGGAGACGTAGTACTGCACCGCGTCGGAGCCGCCGGTGGCCGACAGGTTGTAGCCCTGGTTGTAGCCGTTCTTCCAGATCGGGGTGCCCCGGTCGCTCTCCTGCTGCACCAGGTTCTGGGACACGACGGCACCATTCGCGTCGAGCCCGAAGTTGCTGGGGATCCGGCCCTGGGGGTTCTGGAACCAGTTCGTGCCTTGCCGCACGGTGAGGCCGATCTGGGGCTTGCCCCCGGCGCGGCCCTTCTTGGTGATGATCTGAATGACCCCGTTGGATGCCTCGGTGCCGTAGATCGTCCCGGCGGCCGGGCCCTTGATGATCTCGATGCTCTGGATGTCCTCGGGCGCGATGTCGTTGAGCCGGGAGATCACCAGTCCGCCCGCCGACTGGGGGCCGCTCAGGACGTCGTTGTTGACCCGCACCCCGTCGATGTAGATCAGCGGCTGGGTGTTGAGCGACAGCGACCCCAGTCCGCGCACGGTCACGCTGGGACCGGCGCCCACCCGGCCCGAGTTCGGCAGGATGGTGACGCCGGCGGCCCGGCCGTTGATGAGCTTGCCGGCGTCCCCCGCGCCGGAGAGCTCCAGCGCCGCGGGTGCGTCGATGGTGGCGATGGAGTTGCCCACCGCCCGCCGCTCCGTGGCTCCCGGCTGGCCGGTCACCACGATCTCGTTGAGCTGGACGGTGCTCTCGCGGAGCAGGACCCGCAGGTCGGTCTGCCCCACCCGCGCCACCGCGGCCGCCGGCTGGTAGCCGATGAGGACCACCCGAAGGGTGACCTCGCCGCCGGAGACATCGGCGAAGCGGAACTGCCCTTTGGCGTCGGTGGTCTGCACCAGCGGAGTACCGTCGATGGTGACCCGGGCGCCTTCCAGCGGGGTGGCGCCGTTCGCACCGACGACCACGCCCGCCACCACCGAGTCCTGGGCCGGGGCGACGGCGGCCGGGCCCAGCACGAGCGCGGCCAGGACGAGGTTCAGCATGCTCTGCCTCCGGGGGCGGGAAGGGGGCGGCTCGGCGACCTTGCGTGGGGTTCCCTGCAATTGCTATGTTGCCGAGACGCAGTGTATACAGTTTCAGATACAACAATGGGTACCGAAACGCAAATGCGCAAGACGCGCCCCGGCCGCGGCGGTGCGGCGGGCCCGACTCGACAGCCGGTCGCCGGGCGTGCTATCGTTGCCCGACCACGCCACCCCGGCGTCGCCCACCTCGCCCCCGTCCCGGAGACGCGCATGAAAGGCCCCGCGGCCGCACCCCGAACGCCTGGGCCCGCCCGCTCGACGATGGTCCGGGGGGAGCGGCCGCTGGTGGTCTACGAGCAGCTGCGCGACCTGATCGTCCACGGCCACCTGGCCCCGGGCAGCCGCATCGTCGAGAGCGACGTGGCCGGTCGCCTGGGGGTGAGCCGGACCCCGGTGCGGGGAGCGCTCCAGCGGTTGCAGCAGGAGGGCTACATCGTGGATCCGTCCGGCGGCCGGCTGGCTCGCCCCACCGTCTCGCCGCTCACCAGTGACGATGCCCGCGAGCTGTTCCACATCGTCGCGGAGATCGAGGGACTGAGCGGCCGGTGGGCCGCCGGCCTGCCGGTGGGCGAGCGCCGGGCGCTGTCGCGGACCCTGCGTGCCATCAATGCCGACTTCCGGCGCGAGGCCGCCGTCCGGCGCCCGGACTTCAACCGGCTGCACGACCTCGACAGCACCTTCCATCGGACCTACGTCGAGGCCGGAGCGGGCCGGCGGCTGCTCATCCTGCACCGGACCATCAAGCCCCAGGCGGAACGCTACGAGCGGCTCTACGTGAGCCTGCTGGTGAGCGACCTGGCGACCTCGGTGGCCGAGCACGAGGCCATCGCCGGCGCGATCGAGCGGGGAAACGCGGACGCCGCGCAGCGCGCGGTGCAGACCAACTGGCGCAATGCGGCCGAGCGGCTGGAGCGGGTCATCGACCGGGCGGGAGAGCGGGGGAGCTGGTAGCCCGGCGCCGCTCGAACCAAAGGCCCTGGGTCCGGCCGGCCGCGAGGGTAAAGCCGGTCACCCGCCGGGCGCGATCGCGGGTGAAGTGGAGGGTGAACCCCGCTGCTGCGTCCTCGAACTCGTCACGCACGGTGGGGCCGAGGGCGCTCTCCGGAAGGTTCCTGGCATGGAGGACGAGCGAATCAGACGCCAGCGCGATCCGATAGCCGGCCCCGAGCTCGGGGCTCCAGTAGTCCCCCGCGAGCGCCGCCAGAGCGGCACGCAACGGGGCCGAGGGCTCGATCGCGCGCAACACCCGGTTCCCCAGTCCCGATCCGGTGATCCGGATCTGCCGGGGTGCCGCCCCGGATGCCGGGATGAAGCGCAGCCGCGCCTCGGCGTCGACCAGCTCGAATTCGCCCGGCGCCACCGGTCGAAGGTCGACCGAGTAGCCGGAGTATCGGAGTCGAAGGGTGTCGTTCTCGACGGCGATGTGTGCGATGCCGCCGTTCCCCGCGTCCCGGTAGGTCCCCGCGAGCGCCCGCACGGTGTCGGCCGAGACCGGCGGAGCACCCGGAGTCCGCGGAGGCTCCGCCAGCCTGCCCGCCAGGTAGACGTCGGCCACTTTGAGCGCCAGCCCCGACGGGTTCGACCGGGCGAGGTTGCAGAGACAGGCCATGGAGACGTGCTCCGAGGGGAAGCGGAGCAGCTCCGCCCGGTAGCCGGCCCAGGACCCGCCGTGCGCCACGGTGGGCAGTCCCCGGTAGTGATCGATGAAGAGCCCGGAGGCATAGTCCAGCACGGTGCCGTCGTTCAACACCCCCGGCTTCACCATCTCCGCCAGGACGTGGGCGCCGCCGACCTTGCCGGAATAAAAGTTCCGGTCCCAGAGCAGCAGGTCCTGCACTGTGGTGTTCACCGCGCCGTCCCCGGTCTGCTCGAAGTTGGACATGTCGATCCGGAAGCCGCCGGTGCTGTCCGGCGGATCGTAGCCGGTGGCCCGGTTGGGGATGATCATCTGGTGGTCGTCGTGAAAGTGGGTGTGGGTCATGCCCAGCGGGTCGAAGATGGTGGCCTGGGCGAACTGGCGGAGCGACTGTCCGGTGACCCGCTTCACGATGATCGACAGCAGGAAGAATCCCGAGTTGCTGTACTCCCACTCGCTGCCCGGCGGGAAATCGAGGGCTCGCTGCCGGGCCAGCAGCTCGAGCGCATCGGCGTCGGTCGAGACGTTCTCGAATCGCTCGCCGGCCAGCTCCATGAGCGTCAGGTAATCCCGCGTCCCGCTGGTGTGATGCAGCAGCTGCCGGATCGTCACCGGCGTGCGATTCGCCGGCAGCTCCGGCAGGTAGCGCCGCACGTCGTCGTCCAGGGCGAGCTTCCCGTCCCGGGCCAGCAGCAGGATGCTCATCGCGGTGAACTGCTTCGAGGTGGAGCCGATGTCGAAGACCGTCGCCGGGGTGATGGGGACGCCGAGCTCGAGATTGGCGCTGCCGTAGCCCCGGGCGTAGACCAGCTGATCGTCGCGGTAGATCCCCAGCGCGCATCCCGGGGAGTTCGGCCGGTCGAACCGGGCGAAGACCGCATCGACCTTGCGGGCGACGCTGTCCGGCAGCGACCCTTGGGCCACCAGCGGCCCCGGACTCGAACCGCCGAGCATGACGGCGGCGAGCAACCCTCCGAACCAACCAGCGGGTGAATCCATGAGACCTCACGGAAGGGAGCGGCAGCGTCGAAAGACTGTATCCGCAAATGTATACTATACTCCGAGCGGTCACCACCGGGGTGGCCATCACGTTCTGGTCGGAGACCGCGGGAGCACAGCGGCCAGATCTCGGGCTCACGCCCGCCTCGGCCGAGCTGCCGAGCCCTGCCCACCCTCCGACCACCGGCGGCGCCCGGCTCGATCGAACCGATCTGGAGGCCTGGCTCGACGGGTTCCTGCCCTATGCCCTGCAGCAGGGCGACGTCGCTGGGGCGGTGGTGGTCGTCGTGAAGGACGGACGGATTCTCCTGTCCAAAGGCTACGGCTACGCCGACGTGGCCCGGCGCCTGCGGGTGGACCCCGCGCGTACTCTCTTCCGGCCAGGCTCGGTGGCGAAGCTGTTTACCTGGACCGCGGTGATGCAGCTCGTCGAGCAGGGGAGGCTCGACCTCGACCGCGACGTGAACGACTACCTCGACTTCAAACTCCCGCCGGCGTTCGGCAAGCCGATCACGCTGCGCAACGCCATGACCCATACCCCAGGCTTCGAGGACGTGGGCAAGAACCTTTCTTCCAATGACTCGACTCGGCTCGAGTCGTTGGAGGCCTGGCTCAAGGCCTGGGTGCCCATGCGAGTCTTCCCGCCGGGCCAGGTTCCCGCCTATTCCAATTACGCGACCGCGCTGGCGGGATACATCGTGCAGCGGGTCTCCGGAGAGCCCTTCGAGGAATACATCGAGCGCCACATCTTCGTTCCCCTCGGGATGGCCCACTCGACGTTCCGCCAGCCGCTGCCGGGCACCCTCAAGCCGGACATGGCCAAGGGATACGACCTGGCGTCGGGCGAGCCGACGCCGTTCGAGATGGTCCGACCGACCCCAGCCGGGGGCCTGTCCACCACGGGCGAAGATATGAGCCGATTCATGATCGCCCACCTGCAGAACGGCCGCTACGGTGAGGCGCAGATCCTCCGACCGGAGACGGCGAGGCGCATGCACAGCACCCCGCTCACCATCGTCCCCGCAGTTCACCGCATGCTGCTCGGCTTCTATGAGTCCAGCATCAACGGTCACCGCGCCATCGCTCACGCCGGCGACACGTATCCCTTCCACTCCGACCTGAATCTCTTCGTCGATGATGGGATCGGGCTCTTCATCTCGCTGAACAGCCTGGGAAAGGATGGCGCCAGCGGCGCGATCCGCACCGCGTTCCTCGAGCAGTTTGCCGACCGCTATCTTCCCGGTCCGACGGCCGCGGGAGAGGTCGGCCGGCCGGCCGCCGCGGCGCACGCCCGACTCATGGCCGGCCTGTACGACAATTCGCGCGGGTCGGCGTCAAATTTCTTCAGCCTGGCCAATCTTCTAGGCCCCGTCAGGGTCACCGTCAACCCCGATACCACGATTGGCGTGAACCTGCTGCAAGGCCTCAACGGCGAGCCCAAGCGTTGGCGTGAGATGTCGCCCTTCGCCTGGAGGGAGTTGGGTGGGAAAGGCCTGCTGGGGGCTAAGGTCGAGAACGGAAAGGTGGTCAAGTTCACTGGCGATGAGGTCTCGCCCTACATGATGTTCCTCCCCACGCCGTGGTGGCGATCCTCGGGCTGGCTCACGCCGGCATTGGAAGCAGCGGTGGTGGCGCTGCTCCTCACCTTGATCCTGTGGCCGGTCGAGGCTCTGGTACGCCGACATTACCGGGCGGCGCCTGCCCTGACGGGGACCCAGGCGGCGGTGCGCCGACGGGTACGTCTCGCCGTGCTTGCGGTCCTGATCGTCCTGGGAGCATGGATCACGACCCTTACCATGTTCTTCTCCGGAAATTCCGAGCTCAGTTCCCGGCAGGATCCCTGGCTCTGGCTGCTGCAGTTGATGAGCCTGGTGGTGTTCGTCGGCGGGTGCGCGGTGGCCTTGTGGCATGCTCGCGTGGTGTGGACGGGCCCGCGGCGGTGGCCGGCCAAGGCGTGGAGCGTGGTGCTCGCGCTGGCCTGCACGACGGTGCTCTACACCGCGCTGGTGTTCAAGCTCATTGCCTTCGATGTGAACTATTGATGAGCTTCGGAGACATCGTGTCGGACCGGCTCAGAACCATCACCCATCGCGGATGCCGCATCCTGTTCACCGACTATTCCCGGCTCATCCGGTGGGAGGACTGGCACGCGCTGGTCGAGGCCGAGCTTCAGCTCATGCCGCAGCACCAGCCAGCATCGGTGCTCGCGTGTGCCGTGTTCACCGGCTCGCGGTTCTCCGATGAGGTGTTCGATGCGATCAGCAGATTGGCCGTCGCCAATCGGCCGTACATCAAAGCGAGTGCGCTCGTCGGCCTGAGCCCGCTGCAACGGGCAGTCTTTCTCAAAGGGATCGAGCGCGCGTCAAGCCGAGGGTTCGGCTTGTTCGACACGGTCGAGGAAGCCCTGGACTGGCTGGTCGAGCAGGACGCTCGGAGCGGACCATGAACAGCGCCAGGGGGCCGAGCCACCCTTCCCCTCTCCTGACAGGTGAACTCATGCTGCCAACTCGACTGGTCAGTGGATTCTGCCGGACGTGCTCTCAAGTGTATACCGTGATCCGGGCGGCTAGCATGGCGGCGCTCCTGGTCGTCGTGAGCCGTGAGGCCTCGGCTCAGAAACCCACCGCCCGGCCCCCGGCGCCATCGATCGAGCGGGAGGCGCCAGTGGGCGCTCCGGTGCCCGTCGCCCCCCAGCTCACCCGGGCGGACGTGGAGGCGTGGCTCGACGGCTACCTGCCGTATGCCCTGCAGCGGGGGGACATCGCCGGCGCGGTCGTGGTGGTGGTCAAGGACGGCGCGATCCTGCTGGAGAAGGGCTACGGCTACGCCGACGTCGCCAAGCACCGGGAGGTGGACCCGCAGCGCACCCTCTTCCGGCCGGGCTCGATCTCGAAGCTGTTCACCTGGACCGCGGCGATGCAGCTGGTGGAACAGGGGAAGCTGAACCTCGACCACGACGTGAACGAGTACCTCGATTTCAAGATTCCTCCCGCGTTCGGCAAACCGATCACCCTGCGCAACATCATGACCCACACGCCGGGCTTCGAGGAGGTCGAGAAGAACGTGATCGTGTCCGACTCGGTGGGGTTCGAATCGCTGGAAGCCTTCCTCAAGGACTGGACGCCGCACCGGATCTTCCCACCGGGCCAGGTCCCGGCGTACTCCAACTACGCGACCGCCCTCATGGGGTATGTGATCCAGCGGGTCTCGGGCGAGCGGTTCGAGGAGTACATCGAGCGCCACATCTTCGGCCCGCTGAAGATGGAGCATGCGACCTTCCGGCAGCCGCTCCCCAACAATCTCAAGGCCGACATGTCGCGGGGCTACCAGGTCGCCTCGGGAGACGCGAAGCCGTACGAAGTGGTGATCCCCGCGCCGGCGGGCAGCCTCGCCGCCGCGGGCCATGACATGGGGCTGTTCATGATCGCCCACCTGCAGAACGGGCGGCTCGGATCGGCGGAGATCCTCAAGCCGGAGACGGCCAAGCTGATGCACGGAACGGCGCTCACCATTCTGCCCCGGGTGAACCGCATGCTCCTGGGGTTCTACGAGACCAACCGCAACGGCCGCCGGGCGATCGCCCACGGGGGCGATAGCTACTGGTTCCACAGCGACCTGCACCTCTTCATCGACGACGGGGTCGGCATCTTCATCTCGATGAACAGCCCTGGCAAGGAGGGGGCGGCGGGCCCCATCCGGAGCACGCTCTTCGAGCAGTTCGCCGACCGCTATCTGCCGGGCGAGACCGAGGATGGACGGGTCGATCCCAAGACCGCGGCGGAGCACGCCAAATTGATTGCCGGCCACTACGACAACTCCCGCCGGGCGCAGTCCAGCTTCCTCAGCATCCTGGGCCTCATCGGGGACGCGAAGGTCACGACCAATGACGACAGCACCATCAGCCTCGCGGGACTGGACGGCCTCAACGGCCAGCCGAAGAAGTGGCGGGAGGTGTCGCCCTTCATCTGGCGCGAGGTGGATGGCAAGAACTGGCTGGCGGCCAAGGTGGAAGGCGGCAAGGTGGCGATGCTGAGCGGAGACGAGATCTCGCCCTTCATGATGTTCCTGCCCTCGCCCTGGTGGAGGTCGTCCGTCTGGCTGCTGCCACTGCTCGAGGTCTCACTGGCGGCATTGCTGCTGACGCTGCTGCTCTGGCCCACCACGGCCCTGGTGCGCCGGCATTACCGCACGGCCTTTCCGCTGGAGGGTGTACAGGCCTCCGCCTACCGATGGATCCGACTGGCCGTCGCGGCGACCCTGCTCACGCTGCTCGGCTGGTTCGGCCTGTTCTCCGTCCTCAACTCGCGCAACCCGGCGGTGACCGACCGGCTCGACCCCTGGGTCTGGCTGCTGCACCTGGCGAGCCTGGTTGTCTTCGTCGGCGCCGCGGCGATCGCGCTGTGGCATTGCCGCGTGGTCTGGGCAGGCAGGAGACGCTGGCCCGCCCGGCTCTGGAGTGTGGTGCTGGCCATCTCCCTGGTCACGGTCCTCGGGGTGGCCCTGATCTACAAGTTCATTGCCTTTAGCGCGCATTTCTGAGCGATGGAGCTTCGGGCACTGACCCGGGCCGCGCGATACGCCGCCATCGCGGCGCTGGGGGCCTGCGCCGGTCACGCCGCCATCAACGGTGTGGCGCCGGTGCCGGCCTACGACCTCGTCATCCGCAACGGGCGGGTGCTCGACGGCGGAGGCAATCCCTGGGTCCGGGCGGACCTGGCGGTCACGGGCGGGTTCATCGCCAAAGTCGGCGTGGTGCGCGAGCGGGGCCGCAAGGAGATCGACGCGGCCGGCCGCTACGTCTCGCCCGGCTGGATCGACATGATGGACCAGTCCGGCGAGGTGCTGCTGGAGAGCGGCTCCGCGGAGAACAAGCTGCGGATGGGCGTCACCAGCCTCATCGGTGGCGAGGGTGGCACACCGGTGCCCGCCGCCCAGGTCGGGAGCTACTTCGCCCGGCTGGAGCAGCAGGGCATCGCCGTCAACTTCGGGACCTACTACAGCGCCGCCCAGTCGCGGATCGATGCGATGGGCGACGCCGCCGGCGCGCCGACACCCGCGCAGATGGCCAAGATGAAGGCCGACGTCTCACTCGCCCTGGAGCAGGGAGCCTTCGGAGTCTCCAGCGCACTGATCTATCCGCCGGAGAGCTTTCAGAGCACCGCGGACCTGATCGAGCTGGCCAAGCTGGGCGCCAGGTGTAACGGGTTCTACGCCACCCACATGAGGGACGAGAGCGAGAACCTGGTCTCCGCCATCCGGGAGGCGGTGGAGATCGGGGAGAAGGCGGGGGTGAAGGTGGAGATCTTCCACCTCAAGGCCGCGTATGCCCCTGGGTGGGGACGCTTGATGCCGCAGGCGATCGCCGAGGTGGAGGCGGCCCGCGCCCGTGGGGTGGACGTGGCGGCGGACATGTATCCCTACGAGGCCGGCGGGACCGGGCTCAGCATCACGGTACCCAACTGGGTGTTCGCCGACGGCGAGGAGCGGGGCTATCAGCGGCTCAGGGATTCGACGGTGCGGCAGCGCCTCAAACGCGAGGTCGCGGCGGGCTCGCTCCCGGGCTGGTCCAACCTGGTGCAGGCCTCCGGTGGCTGGGATCATGTCGTGCTCGCGAACGCCTACAATCCCAAGTACGAGGCGGATCGCTCCCACAGCATCGCCGAGATCGCGCGAGCGCAGGGCCGGGACCCGGCGGACGTCGCCTGGGACATCGTGCTGGATGCGCTGCCCAACCGGGCGATGGCGCTGTTCTTCTTCATGGACGAGAGAGACATCGAGACCGCCCTCAGCCAGCCGTGGACCAGCATCGGGAGCGATGCGGCCGCCGCGGTGAAGTTCGGCGAGGTGGATGCGCTGGGCCTGCCCCACCCGCGGGCCTACGGCACCTTTCCGCGAGTGATCGCCGAATACGTGAAGAAGCGACATCTCCTGACCCTGGAGCAGGCGGTGCGGAAGATGACGTCCTGGCCTGCCGCGCGCATGGGTCTCAGCGACCGGGGTGTCATCCGGGAGGGATTGCGGGCCGATCTCACCGTGTTCGACTACGACCGCATCAAGGACGCGGCGACCTGGGAGCACCCGACCGCGGCACCCACCGGCATCGATTACGTGGTGGTGAACGGTGTGCTCGCGGTGGAGAACGGCGCCTACACCGGGGCCAAAGCGGGCCGGGTGCTGCACGGCGGCTGCTGGCGCCAGTCAGTCAAGTAGCCAGGGCCGCCGCGGCGCGTCGCGCCGTCTCGGCCAGGACGGCGGCCCCGACCAGCGCGCTTTCCTCGGCGGCGTAGAAGCCGGACGAGTGCGCCGGCAGCCAGGCCCCACCGGGCTCGCGCGCGCCGATCCGCAGGAAACAACCCGGCATGCGCTCCAGGTAGAAGGCGAAGTCCTCGCCACCCATGTTGGTGCCCGCCAGCGGCACGTCGGCCCCGGGCCCCAGGACGGAGCGCACGGCCTCGCGGGCCCAGCCGGTCGGTTGAGCAAGGTTTACGATGGGAGGCGTGCCCTGGTCGAAGCTGACCCTCGCCCCGAGATGGTGCGCCTCGGCCACCCGCTCGGCGACGTGGCGCAGCTCCTCCAGCAGCAGCGCGCGCGATGCGGCGTCCACCGCGCGCACGGTGCCGGTGAGCACGGCGCGGTCGGGAATGATGTTGTCGGCGGTGCCGGCGTGGATCGTGGCCACGGTCACGACGCCGGGCACGGCCGGATCGAGCCGGCGGGAGACCAGGGTCTGCAGCGCGCCGATCAGGGTGGCCGCCCCCACGATCGGATCGGTCGCCTCGTGGGGCCGGGCGCCGTGAGCGCCCGCGCCGCTGAGCTCGATCGTGAAGAAGTCGGCGGAGGCGGCCACCGGCCCCTCCTGAGCCACGACCTGACCCACCTCGTATCTGCGGTCCACGTGGGCACCGAAGATCGCCGCCACGCCATCGAGCGCGCCGCTCTCGAGCACGGCCGCCGCTCCCTCGGCGGCCTCCTCGGCGGGTTGCAGCAGGATCAGGACGTCCCCGTGCGCCGGAGCCTTCCGAAGCAGCAACGCGGCGCCCACCGCCCAGGTCGCATGGATGTCGTGGCCGCAGGCGTGCATCACGCCGAGGATCTCGGAGGAGAAGGGCAATCCGGTCGCCTCCTGGATCGGCAGCGCGTCGATATCGCCTCGGATGGCGACGACCGGTGTGCCGGTCCCGCGGCCGGGGATCCGGGCCAGCACGCCGGTGCCTGCCACGCGTCGGACGTCGGAGGCGCCGAGGCCTGTCAGCGCCTGCTCGAGACGAGCGGCCGTGCCCTCTTCCTGCCAGGAGAGCTCGGGATGCCGATGCAGGTCGCGGCGGAGGGCGGTGAGCCAGGCGATCTCGTCTGCGGAGAACGCCTCGGCGATACCGGCGGGAAGCGGGCCCACTAGCTGCCCTGGGTGAGGCGGTAGAAGCCGCGTCCCTCGGTGCGGTGGAATCCGCTGACGCGGTAGCCGCGCTGCAGGTAGCCGAGGAAGGCCTCGCGGGTCGTGTCCCGCCACGCGCGCGCCAGGTCGGGCGCGTCGGCGATCACCTGCTGAATATCCCCCGGGATGGCGATGTACACCTCGGGGAAGGTGTCGATCGGGTGCATGGTGGGGGGGCGGCCGACCTGGTCCTCCCGATTCACCACGAGGCGGGCGGGCGGCGGCGCGGCGAGCCCGTGGTCCTGCGCCGGCACCCGCGGCGTGGCGGTAAGATCCCAGGAGAGGATGAACCGATCGGTGCCCACCGCGCTGTGGAGCGCGCTGCCGGTATCGAGGCCGTACATGTCCGGCACGTACTCGGCCACCGTCGCGCCCAGGCCGTTGAGGTTGAGCTGTGCGTTGCGGGCCACCAGCGGATCGAAGGTCCACAGCATCCGGGTCGCGCCGAGCGGCAGCACCAGGGAGCGCTGGAACAGCTTGAGCCGGCGCCCGATGCCGCGATCGCGAGCCGCGGGGCGAACCGCCAGCAGGTCCGACCAGTGGACCAGTCGTCCGTCCTGCACGCCGGTCATGCCGAACACGAAGCCGAGCATGCCCCCGTCCGACGGCGCGAAGGCGGCAGCGGTCACGCCCCCGAGATACTGGCTCACCCGGAAGATGGTGCTGGGGACCCGCTCGTTGAAATCGCGTCCCCAGGTTTCGTCCTGGATGCGCACGCACTCCTCGTACTCGGCCTGGGTCTCCGCCCGGCGGATCACCACGCCGTCGGGCCCCACCTCAGTGGCGGCGGGAGCCGGCTCGAAGCTCACCCGGCGCTGCGCAGAGCTCATTCGCGGGATTCTCCGGCTCCGCTCGGGGCCAGGACGTCGGGGAGCGGAGTGGCGCCGCGCCGGCGCCAGATGAAGTACGCAGGTGAGCCGAGCAGCACCACGCCCAGTCCCACCGCCGCGCGCGCGGGCTGGGCCACGATGGTATTGATCACGATGGCCGCCGCGGAGGCGACGAACAGAACGGGCGTGACCGGATACCCCGGCACCCGGAAGGGCCGCGGGGCCAGCGGCTCGCGGCGGCGGTAGCGGAACACGCTGAGCGCGCCGAGACCGTAGAAGAGCCAGCCGATGAACACCACATAGGTCAGGAGTTGCTCGAACGTCCCGGTGGCTGCGAGCAGCATCGCCCAGGCGGAGCAGGCGAGGATGGCAAAGGCCGGCGTCCCGAACCGGGGATGCACCTCGGCCAGCCGGTGAAAGAAGATCCCGTCGCGCGCCATGGCGAAGAATGCCCGGGGAACGGTGAGCACGATCCCATTCGCGGCGCTGAAGATCGAGACCAGGATCATGAGCGCGATGAGCTTGCCGGCCACCGGCCCGAAGAGCACCGTGGCCGCATCGGCCGCGACGCGATCGGTTCCGGCCACACCCGCCGGCCCCAGGGCCGCAAGGTACCCGACGGAGGCCAGCAGGTAGATGGCGATCAGCATCGCGGTGCCGAGCACCAGCCCGCGGTGGAAGGTGCGCTGCGGGTCTTTGGCCTCGCCGGCGGAATAGGTGACGTACTGCCACCCTTCGTAGGCCCAGAGCGTGCCGATCATGGAGAGGCCGAAGCCCGAGAGAATGCGTGGAGAGACCGCTTCGGGCCACAAGGTGCCATGGAGACCGTGCAGCCCGCGGCCCCACAGCAGGAACGCGCAGCTCATGATCACGATGCCGGCCACTTTGAGGAACGTGGTCAAGTCCTGCACCCGCGCGCCGCTCCGGGTGCCTCGCACATTGACGACCGCGATCACCCCGATGATGGCGATCGCGGTGACCCGGCCAGCCACCGGGCCGAGCGGCACGAGCTGCCCCAGGTAGGCGACCCAGGCCACCGCGAGCGTCGCCACCGAGCCGCTGCCGATAATGAAGAAGAGGGTCCAGCCGAAGAGGAACGCGGGAAACGGACCGAACGCGTCACGAATGTAGATGTAGAGGCCACCCGCCTTCGGGTGCATGCCTCCAAGCTCCGCGTAGGTGAGTGCGCCGAGCAGCGAGAGCACGCCTCCCACCAGCCAGACCAGCAGCGCCAGGCCCACCGACCCGCCGGACTGGCGGAGGACCGCGCCAGGGACGATAAAAATCCCCGAACCGATCACCGTGCCGATCACGATGTAGATCAGCTGCTGAACGCCGAGGACGCGGCCCAGCTCGGCACGCGCGGGAGCGCTGCTCACTGGGCTCGCCTCAGCCGCTCTTCCCGCACCGTGAGCTCCGCGATCCGGTCCCGGTCGACCGTCACCCCGATGCCCGGCTGGTTGCGAGGCACCGCCATGAGGCCCTCGCTGTTCATGGTCCATTCCGGGCTCACGATGTCCTCGGTCCAGTACCTCGCGCTGGGAGAGATGTCGCCCGGCTTGACGAAATTGGGCAGCGAGGCCAGAGCCACGTTGTAGGCCCGGCCCACCCCGCTCTCCAGCATGCCGCCGCACCACACCGGGATTCCCGCCCGGGCGCAGAAATCGTGGATGGCGATCGACGGACCGAAGCCCCCCACGCGTCCCGGCTTGATGTTGATGATGCGCCCGCTCCCCAGCGCGAGCATGTCCTCGGCCCGGTCGAGCGAGGTGATGGACTCGTCCAGGCAGAGCGGTGTCCGGAGCTGCCGCTGGAGCTTGGCATGCCGGTGGAGATCGTCCCAGGCGAGGGGCTGCTCGATCATCATGAGCCCGAACTGGTCGAGCTCGACCAGGCGGTCGGTATCGGCCAGCGAATACGCGTTGTTGGCGTCCGCCATGAGCGGGGCATCGGCGCCCAGGGCCTGGCGTGCCGCGAGGATGTAGGCCACGTCGGCCCCGGGCTCGATCTTGATCTTGACCTTGCGATACCCCGCCGCCAGCGCCTGGCCGGCCCGCTCCACCAGCACGGCCGGGCTGGACTGGATGCCCAGCGAGATGCCCACCTCGATGCACGGGCGGGTGCCGCCCAGCCGGACGGCGAGCGGGAGCCCGCGCTGCACGGCGTCCAGTCCCCAGACCGCCATCTCGACGGCGGCCTTCGCCATCAGGTGACCGCGGAAGTCACGCTCAAGGGCGGGGAAGACCTGGTCCGGCTCGTCGAAGCTGTGCCCCAGCACCCGGGGCGCCACCCAGTGCCGGATGGCGAGCCAGGCGGTATCGATGGTCTCGGGGCTGTAGTTGGGCTGCTCCGGGGCGACGCACTCGCTCCAGACCGACGCCCCGGACGCGTCCTCCAGCTCGAGCAGCAGGATGCGCCGGAGGGTCTGGGTCCCGGAGGAGATGCGGAACGGCTCCTGGAGCGGGAGCTGGATCTCGCGGAGCGTGAGCCGCTCGGGACGGACGGTCACCGGCCGGCTCTGTTCACTGGATTCAGGATTGTATACATTGCTCACCAACAATGGGTGCCCGGGGCTGCGGGCGCAAGTCCTTCGAATGGGAGCCGGTCATGCGATGCGCTCTCCTGCTGTTCCTGGTACTCCTCCGCCCCTGGGCTCCGGTCTCGGCGCAGGGCAAGCCGCTGGAGGGCTTCGACGCCTACGTCACCCGGAGCATGGCCGCCTGGAAGGTGCCGGGCCTGGCCGTCGCCATCGTGCGGAACGACTCGGTGGTGCTGGCCAAAGGATACGGCGTGCGCACGCTCGGCAAGCCCGACCCGGTGGACGCCCACACGCTCTTCGCCATCGGATCGTCCAGCAAGGCGTTCACCGCCATGGCGGTGGCCATGCTGGTGGACCAGGGCAAGGTCAAGTGGGACGACCGGGCGACGAACTATCTCCCCGAGCTCCAGCTCTATGACCCCTACGCCACCCGCGAGCTCACGGTGCGCGACCTGCTGACCCATCGGAGCGGGCTCACCGCGGCGGACCTGATTCTCTACGCGGAGCACATGACCCGGGACAGCGCCCTCCACCAGGTCCGCTACGTCAAGCCCGCTTATAGTTTCCGCTCGCATTTCGGCTACTCCAATCTGATGTACCTCGCGGCCGGGCAACTCACCGCGCGAGTGACCCGCGCCTCCTGGGACGACGTGGTGCGCCAGCGGATCTTCATCCCGCTGGGCATGACCGCCAGCAACACCAGCGTCACCCCGCTGAACCGCCTGCCCGACGTGGCGACCCCGCACGAGGAGGTGGACGACACGGTGCGGGCGATCCCCTACTTCAACATCGACGCCATTGGCCCTGCTGGGTCGATCAACTCCAACGCGCTGGACATGGCCCAATGGGTCCGCTTCCAGCTCGCCGGCGGCAAGGTGGGTGGCAAGCCGCTGATCAGCGCGGCCGCGTTCCAGGAAACCCACACGCCCCAGACCGTGGTGCCGCTCGAGGGCTTCTGGAAGCTGGCGGCAGAGGATGCCCACCTGCTGAACTACGGGATGGGCTGGTTCCTGCACGATTACAAGGGCCGGGGCGTGGTGCAGCACGGCGGGAACATCGACGGCATGAGCGCCCTGGTGGGAATGCTGCCGGAGGAGAAGACCGGGATCGTCGTTCTCAGCAACCTGGGCGGCAATGACCTGACCTACGCCCTCATGTACCGGGTGTTCGACGCCTACCTCAAGCAGCCGGCCAAAGACTGGAGCGCCGTCTTCCTCAAGGCGTCACGCGAAGCCCAAACGCAGGCCAAGGCAGAGCGGAAGAAGACCGAAGCCCAGCGCGTTCCCGGCACCTCCCCCTCGCTGTCGCCCGAGAAGTACGCCGGCATGTATACCGACACCCTCAACGGCGACGCGGTGGTCCGGCGGGAGAAGCCGGGCCTCGTCCTGCAGTACGGCACCCTGGTGGCCGACCTCGCCCACTGGCAGTACGACACCTTCCAGGCCACCTGGCGGCAGCGCCGGCTGGGGAAGAGTTACGTCACCTTCACCCTGGACGCCACCGGGAAGGTCGACAAGATGAACGTCGTCGATCTCGCCGAGTTCCGGCGAAAGCCCGAGGTGGCCGACACCACGCCGGGCATCCGGCTCGCCCAGGCGGAGCTGCCGCGCTACACCGGTTCCTTCGCCTCCCCGTCCTTGCCGATCACAGCCGAAGTGCAGCTGGTGGACGGTCAGCTCAAGCTCACCGTGCCGGGGCAGCCGGTCTATACCCTCGTCCCGGTGACCGCCACCCGGTTCCGTCTGACCGGCGACGAGGTGCAGGCCGGGTTCTTCCTGGAGTACACCATCGATGGAGGCACCGTGCAGCGAGTCACCCTGGTGCAGCCAGACCCGCAGCCGGCTCTCACGCTGGTTCCCAAGCGCGCGGCGGGCCGATAGATGACCATGACTCGTGTGGCCCTCCTGGTGCTGCTCGTCGGGCTGGCGCCCGGGCTCTGCCCCAGCGCCGCGGGGCAGGCCGGGCCGCCGGCCGATCTCGACGCGTACGTCACCCGGGCGCTCGCGGCCTTCGACACGCCCGGCGCGGCGGTAGCGGTGGTGAAGGACGGCCGCGTCGTGCTCGCCAAAGGGTTCGGCGTCCGCCGTCTGGGGCAGCGGGCGCCGGTGGACGCCCACACACTCTTTCAGATCGCATCCAATACCAAGGCGTTCACGACCGCGTCGCTGGCGATGCTGGTGGACGAAGGCAAGCTGGCCTGGGACGACCCGGTGACCCGCCATCTCCCCTGGTTTCAGCTCTCCGACGCGTACGTCACCCGAGAGCTCACGGTCCGCGATCTCATCACCCACCGCAGCGGCCTCGGTCTCGGCGCCGGCGACCTGCTGTGGTATCACTCCGACTATTCGCGCGACAGCATCCTGCGCCGCATCCGGTACGCCAAGGTCGCCTCCAGCTTCCGGAGCGAGTTCGCCTACGACAACGTGCTCTACGTGGCGGCGGGCGAGGTGATCCCGGCGGTGAGCGGGTTGACCTGGGAGGAGTTCATCCGTCGCCGGATCTTCCTCCCGCTCGGCATGACCGAGGCGCGGCTCACGGCCCGCGGAGTCCGTCCGGAGGAGAATTTCGCCGACGCGCACAGCAAGGTCGACGGCCGGCTCACGGTCATCGCCCGGGACACCTTCGACGCGACCAACGCGGCGGGCGGCGTGGTGGCGAACGTGACCGACCTGGCGAAGTGGATGATCGTCCAGCTCGACTCGGGGCGGGTCCGCGGCGCTGGCCCGGGCGACAGCGGCCGGCGGCTCTGGACCGCTGAGCGGACCCAGGAGATGTGGTCGGGCCAGACCATTCAGCCGATCAGCGAGATTCCCAAGTCGCTGGGGGACTTCCGGCCGAACTTCTATCTCTACGGGCTCGGCTGGGACCTCCGGGACTACCGAGGCCGGAAGCTGGTCAGCCACACTGGAGGCCTCGATGGCATGACCTCGCGGACGCTGCTGGTGCCCGCGGAGCGACTGGGCATCGTCGTGGTCACCAATGGAGAGTCACCGCTCTCGACGGCGGTGGCGTGGCACGTGCTCGATCACTATTTCAAGGCGCCTCCCACCGACTGGATCACCCGGCTCGCCGACTACGTGCGGTCGGCGGAGGCAGAGGCGCACGAGGTCGAGCGAAAGGCCGCCGGCGCCCGGCATCAATCGTCCCCGTCGCTGCCGCTCGCTTCCTACGCCGGCCGCTATACCGACCAAATGTATGGCGACGTCACCCTCACCGAGGAGTCTGGGAGGCTGGTACTGCGCTTCAGCCACTCGCTCGCGCTCACCGGTGATCTGGAGCATTGGCAGTACGACACGTTCGTGGCCCACTGGCGCCAGCACAACATCCCGGACATCTACGTGACCTTCGCGCTCAAGCCGGACGGCTCCATCGACACGATGAAGATGGCCGCCGTGTCGCCCCTGGCCGATTTCAGCTACGACTTCCAGGACCTTCTGTTCCGTCCGGCGGAGACCCGGCGATGAGGGCCCGCGGGCGAGGCTACCTGTGGGCCGGTGCGGCCTTGGGCGTGACCGCGTGTCATCCGGGTCCGGGAGCGGTCCAGGCCGCGCCGTCGGTCCGGTCGCACTACGACGTGATCATCGGCGGTGGTCACGTGGTGGACGGGACGGGGAATGCCTGGTTCGCCGGAGACATCGGTGTGGCAGGCGACCGGATCGCCCATGTGGGGCCGGCGGGCAGCCTGGCCGCCGCCACCGCGCCGGTCCGGATCGACGCGAAAGGGATGGTGGTCGCGCCTGGCTTCATCGACATTCAGAGCGGGTCGTACGACAACCTGCTGGTAGGTGACGGCCACGCGCTGAGCAAGGTGACCCAGGGCGTGACCACCGAGATCATGGGCGAGGCGTACACTCCCGCGCCGTGGAACGACAACGTCCAGGCATTCGCCGACTTCTTCTTTCCTTACACCGACAGCGCGACGATCAGGGCCGCGGTGGCGCCGTTCAAGGGGCCGCACGGATTCGGCGTGTGGCTCGATGCGATGGAGCGGCATGGCATCTCGGTCAATGCCGGCTCCTTCCTCGGTGCCACCACGGTACGCACCTACGTCAAAGGGCAGGCCGAGGGATCGCCCACGCCCGCGGAGCTCGACAGCATGCGGACGCTGATGCGCGGGGCGATGGAGGACGGCGCCTTCGGGCTGGGCACCGCCCTGATCTATCCGCCGGGGAGCTATGCGTCCACGGCGGAGCTGGTCGAGCTCGCCCGGGCGATGGCGCCGTACCACGGCGTGTACATCACCCACATGCGCTCCGAGGCGGACCACTTCCTGGAGGGCATGGACGAGGCGCTCGCCATCGGCCGGCAGGGCGGGGTGCCGGTCGAGATCTACCACCTGAAGGCCGCAGGCAAGCGCAACTGGCCCAAGGCGGCCCAGGCCATCGCCAAGATCGACTCGGCCCGCGCGGCAGGGCAGGACGTGTCGGCCGATATGTACCCCTATACGGCGGGCGGCACCTCGCTTTCCGCCTGCCTGCCGCCCTGGGCATCGGCCGACGGAAAGCTGCTGCAGAACCTGAAGGACTCGACCACGCGGGCGCGGATCCGGGCGGATGTGCTGGCGGAGCGATCCGACACCTGGGAGAACCTGTGTCAGCTCGCCACGCCGGAAGGGGTGCTGGCCGGCGGGTTCGAGCTGGCCGCGAACAAGCGCTTCGAGAACAAGAGCCTGGTGGAGATCGCGGCCGCCAGGCGGCAGGAATGGGTCGACGCGCTGATGGACCTCACCCTGGAAGAGCAGGGGCGGCTCGGTGGCATGTTCTTCATCGCCTCGGAGGACAACCTGGCCTTGCAGATCCGGCAGCCCTGGATCAAGATCGGCACCGACGCGGGGGCGAGCGACCCGGCGGACACCCACGGCACCGAGACGCATCCCAGGGCGTACGGGACCTACACGCGCATTCTTGGACGGTTCGTCCGCGAGCAGCACATCCTCCCTCTGGAGGACGCCGTCCGCAAGATGACCAGCGCGGTGGCCGAGCGTCTCTCCTTGCGGGACCGCGGCCTCTTGCGCGAGGGGATGTACGCCGATGTCGTGGTCTTCGACCCGGCGACGGTGATCGACCACGCCACCTACGAGCACACCCACCAGCTCTCGACCGGTATCCGGGAGGTCTTCGTGAACGGAGTCGCGGTGGTGCGGAACGGGGCGCACACCGGAGCGAAGCCGGGAAGGGTGGTGCGGGGGCCGGGGTGGACGGGGCGTTGAGCGGGGGGGCGGGGAGCTGGGGAGGCTCGCTCCGGTCACAACAGGCCGCCCCGGGGCGCACGTCGCACGAGGAAATCACACGGCCTGACTCTCTGCGCGAGCCTCCCCAGCCCCCCAGGCACGCGCAGTGCGCGTGAGCGCGGCAGTGCCGCGCTGGTACAGTGGTGGGCACAACGGCGTTGCGCGATGGTCGGGTCGCACGTGCCCGCGGGCGCCGATGCTCGGGCGCAGGCGGCGGGCGGGGATCGCGGAGGGAGTCAGGCCGTGTGATGCCGGTCTAGCTCCGTGCCCCCCGGGGCGGCCTGTTGTGACCGGAGCGAGCCCCGCCCGTCGCCGGAGCCGGCCCCCCGACCGCGCCCGACGCCGCCGACCCCCGCCCGTGGCCAACGCCCTGGACCACCCGAGCTCACTCGCAGTAAAGTCACTTCCCGCTCCAACCCACCTCGAATGGCAGGTTAGACCGTACCGGCTCCCCAGCCTAGTCAGCACCCCCGGGTGTCGGCTATGATTCCCGAATCGCATCCAAAATTGTTGGCTGATCCGGCACCGGCGGCGTGGACCGCGTCCGCCCAGACCCAGGCTTGTGAGTCGAAAGGAGCGCATGCCCTATGCGGCTGAACACGCTATGGTCGGCGGCCCTGGTACTGGGAACCGCCTGCACGTCCGAGCAAGCCTCGACTGATCCGTCCCCCGGCGAGAGCACCTTCTCCGACCTGAGCGCGCCTACCCGGCCTCGCGGAGTGGTGGAGAACGTGCAGACCCCAAGCGCGTGGGGCGTCGCGGTGCGGGATGATGGGCTGGCGTACTTCACCGAGCTGCTGGATGGCGGGGTCGGCATCGTGAGCACCAAGTCCCGCGCCCTCAGCGGGTTCATTCCCACCGGCGGGCTGCCCACCGGGATCGTCTTCGCGCCCGATGGGAAGCGGGCGTATGTCGCCAACCAGTCGGGGTCGGTGAGCGTGCTCGATGTGGCCTCACGAGCGGTGGTCGGGAGCTTGGCCGTCGATCAGCCGCTCGCGGTCCGGGTCTCACCCGATGGCCGGCAGCTGTTCGTGGCCACCGGAGTGAGTACGCTTCTGGTGGTGGACATCGCCACGCTCGCCGTCGTCCGGACCATCGAGCTCGGCTTCTCCCCCAACGGTTTCGCGGTCCATCCCGATGGACGGCGCCTCTACGTCAGCGGATTCGTCGGCCTCAGCGGATTCGTGGACGGCATGGTGTCGGAGATCGATATGGTGAGCGGCAGTGTTCTCCGCAGCTTTACCGTAGGCGACACCCCGCAGGAGATGGCGCTCGACCACAGAGGCACCCGACTCTACGTCGCGAACGAGGGGCCGCTCGCGGGCGGGGGCGGATACCTGACCGAGATCCCCCTTCAGACCGGGCTGCCCTCGGCTCCCATCGCACTCCAGGGCGGTGGCTTCGGGGTGGGGATCACCCCGGACGACGCCGAGGCCTACATCTCGATTCCCAGCGCGGGCGTCGTGCAGATCTTCAAGCTGCAGAACCGTCGGCTCACCAAGACCATTCAGGTCGGTGGCTCGCCGCGGCGGATTGCCTTCAGCCAGCGGGGCAGCGTGGCTGCCGTCACCAACCAGGACGGCTTCATCAGCTTCGTTCACTGACCCCGGCGAGAGTGAAGGCGGCAGGGTGAGGCAGGGTGGGGCAGAGTGAGGCAGGGGCCGCCACACCTTGCCCCACCTTGCCCCACCCTGCCCCACCTTGCCTCACCTTCCTTTCCCCGCATTTTCCTCCCATGCCAACCCACAGCACCCCACCGATCCGGCCTGACGCGTGGCCGGCAGACCGGGCCGTCGGGGGCGACCCGCTCGACGGCCTGATTCAGCTCTCCCATCTGCTGGGCGACGACCTCCGCCTGGTGCAGCCCGGCGGTGGGAACACTTCCATCAAGCTGATGCTGCCCACCGAGCCCGACGGCCCGGTGGAGGCGCTGGTGGTGAAGGGGAGTGGCACCGATCTGCGGACCATCGGACGGGATGGCTTCACCTGGCTCGGGCTCTCCCGGTTGGCCGCGCTCCGCCAGGCGGAGACGATGAGCGACCCGGAGATGATGCGGTTCATGGCGGGCTGCATGCTCCGGGAGGGGCCGGCGCCCAGCGTCGAGACTCCACTCCACTCGCTGCTGCCCTATCGGGTCGTCGCCCACACCCACGACGTCGCCACCATGAGCCTGACCAACGTCCCCGAGGCCACCGGGCGGCGGCTGGTCGGCGAGCTGTTTGGCGGCGAGATCATCTACCTGCCGTACGTGCGACCGGGCTTTCCCCTGGCCCGCATGGTGAGCGGACTGCTCGATCAAATCCCCGAGAACGCCATCGGGATGGCGATGGCGCACCATGGGTTGGTGGCCTGGGGCGACGATCCGCGGCAGTGTCACCGGCGCCTGCTGGAGGTCATCGGAGAGATCGAGGAGTATCTGGCCAGCCGACGGCAGGGTCGCGTCGTGCTGGGGCCGCCCCGCCATGCCGTCCCGCCCCTTGAGGAGCGGCGCCGTCTGGCCGAGCTGGTCCTGCCGGTGGTGAGAGGTGCCCTGGGCACACCGGAGCGGCTCATCGTTCACTTCGAGGATGACGAGCGCGTGCTCGCTACTCTGGCGGCCGAGCGCGTATCCGAGCTGGTCCGCCGCGGGATGGCGACGCCGGAGCACCTGCTGCGGGCCGGACGCCTTCCGCTCTGGCTCGAGCTCGATCCGGCGGCGCCCGCGGATCAGGTGATCGCCCGGACTCGGGAACAGCTCGCCGCCGCGCGGGCCGAATACGAGCAGTACCACGCCCGCCACGCCACCCCGGCCGAGCGCCCGCTCGACGATTGGGCCAAGGTGGTGCTGGCGCCCGGACTCGGCGTGATCACCGCGTTCCTCGACAAGCGCGGCGCCGAGACCGCCAGCGCCTGCTACCGTGCCACCCTCGAGGCCATCACCAACGCGGAGGCGGTCGACCGCTTCGAGTTCATCCCGGAGGCCGATGTGTTCGAGTTCGAGCACTGGCCCCTCGAGCGGCGCAAGATAGAGGAGCAGATCGCCAGGGAGCGGACAACCAGGCTGCTGCCTCGCCATGTGGTCGTGGTGATCGGAGGTGGTAGTGGCATCGGCAAGGCGGCCGCGAGGCGCTTTGCGGAAGCAGGCGCCCACGTGGTGATCGCCGACCTTGACGCCACCGTCGCGGACGGAGTCGCCGCCGAGGTCGCCGCCGATTTTCCTCGGCGGGCCGTGGGCGCGCCGGTCGACGTGCGGGAGGACGCCAGCCTGGACGCGCTCTTCCGGCGCGCGGTGCTCCAGTTCGGCGGCCTGGACTGCCTGTTTTACACCGCCGGCCTAGCCCCCCGCTTCGCCCCGATCACCGCGGTCCGCCGCGAGGACCTGCAGCACCAGCTCGAGGTGCACTACCTGGGTGCCGTGGCGGCCGTGGGGCAGGCTGCGCGAATCATGCGGCGCCAGGGGTTGGGCGGGTCGATCGTGGCGTCGGTATCCAAGGCGGCGCTGGTGCCCGGGCGGGAGGCCGTGGCCTACGGAGGAAGCAAGGCCGCCCTCCTGCAGGCACTGCGGGTGGCGGCAATGGAGCTGGGCGAGGATGGCATCAGGGTGAACGCCATCAATGCCGATCAGATCGATACGCCGCTCTTTCTCCGCTTCGTGCGCGAGCGGGCCGCCAGTCGCGGGATCAGCGTCGAGCAGCAGCTGGAGAGCTATCGCACCCGCAATCTCCTGGGGGCGAGCCTCATCCCGGCGGAGGCGGTGGCGGATCTCGCGGTGCTGCTGGCGAGCGACCGGTTCCGCTTCACCACGGGAGACATCCTGACGGTGGATGGCGGACTGCCGGAGGCCTTCCCCCGCTAAGGTACCGCCGGCTCAGCGGAGCGCGTCGTACAGCGCATCGAGCACGGCACTGCCCTGCGCGATCCGCGCCTGATCCTTGGCATGGCGGCGGGCGATGCCGTCGATGACCCGTTCCAGCCCGGGTGCTTCGGGACGAGCGAACTTCCCGTCTCTCAGATCGATGTCGTGCACCATCTCCCCCACTGCCTGGAGCCCGGGCTCCTCCAGCCCGAACCGGGCGAGCAGGACCTCGAAGGTGCAGCGCTCCCCCTCGTGGGTGTACTCGGCCTCGAACATGTCGAACCGGACTTCGCGCGGAGCGGGGCGATAGCCGCGCTCCTCCACGAACCGGAACCGGGCTGAGCGGTCGATGAAGCGGCGGATGAGCCACGCGCTCGCGATGCGGTCGATGTACACCCCTCGGCGGGTGACCCAGGTCTGGCCGGGCTTCCGGGCGCGGGCGCCGCTCCCGCCTGGACGCGTCTTGGCGAGCGGTCGGAAGCGCCGTTCCACCCGCTGCAGTGCCGCCTCGGCGGCCTCGCGGGACGGAGCGCCGAAGAAGTCGATCGCGCCGATCTCCGCCAGCCGGCGGCGGAGCCGGGAGAGGGCAGACTCGAGCTCGGCACGCCCCTGAGCATCCAGCTCGCGCCCGGCCGGTGTGCCGCGCAGCAGTTCCTCGGCCTCGCCGGCCACGGCCGAATACTCCGACTCTCGTGCGACTCGGAAGAGCGCCTCGATCTGACCATCGGTGAGGCCCTCCACGAACTGGGCCTCGCAGATCGACGCCTCCCCGCCCGCCGCACCGATCTCCCGGACCAGCCACTGGAAGTGCTCGGCCGCCGGCTCGCTCTCCGGCAGGGCGTAGACCGAGCTCTTGATGGCGACGGCCCCGATGCGCTGCAGCCGTCGCCAGATCTTGACCCGGAGGTAGTCGGGCTTCGCGGGGAGCTGGTGGATCAGGAGCAGCCAGCGGCGCCCCGGGCCCGACGGGGTCAGGAGAATCCTCGCACGCTGATGCCGGCGTCGATGGCGCGCCAGGGCATCGCTCCATCCCGCGGCGGCGATCCGATCAGGGCGTCCAGGCCTACGGCGCCAGTCGCCGGATCGAAGAAATGCTCGGCGGCCGCGGCCGCGGCGATCCGGGCCACCTCGGGCTCGCCGAAATACCGCCGCGCCCGCTCCAGGGCCCTGGCCGGAGTGAGCCGGTCCCGTTCGGTATGGAGTGCGACGGCCTCCACCAGGGCCAGCGCCGCGCGCTCGGACTCGCTGAACACCGTGCTGGTCTCGTACGCCCGCAACTGGCTCAGCTGCTCCCGGGGAAAAAACGCCTTGAGCCAGCGGTGGCGGGCCTGGGCAATGCACCACTGACAGGCGCTGAGCTCAGCGGCGAGCTGCCCGACGAGCAGCTCGATCCGGCTTTCGAGTCGAACACCGCTGGTCGACCACTGTCCCAGCGCGACGTAGGCCGAGAGCAGGCCGCCAGCCGGCGCTGAAGGCAGGGGCTCACGGCTGCCGTTCGCGAGCCACCGGGCCAGGCGGGTCAGCGGTCCCGTCAGACGGAAGGAGTGCCGCATCGAATCCCCCAGCTGTGGCTTATGATACGATTGAACATTGCAACGATACAACTGTATCATGGGCGGCCGGGTCACGCAAGGCGCTGCCACGGGTGGGATTCGGAGAACGCGAGCTGTCGGTGAGATGGATGGTGGAACCGTGCGACCGGGCCGGCCTGCTCAGGCGAGACGCCACTCCGCCACCGTGGCGTGCGCCCGTCCGCGGCCCTGGTCCGGGATGATGGTCAGCTCGAGGGCGGTGACGGCGGGCAGATCGACGTCGAACTCCTCGATCTCGCTGGTGGAACCGCCGGGGCTGAAGGTGTATTGCTGCCGCACCAGTTCGCGGAACGATCGCCCGCCGTCCGGCGACCAGCGAAGACAAAACTCCTGGGTCCGCTCGGCGTCGGCTTCATCGAATCGCAGCCGGATGCGCCGCAGCGGCTGCGGCTGATTGAACAGTAGGCGGATGCTCTGGGTCCCAGGCTCCGCAGCACGCCAGCCGGCGCCGAGCGGCTGCAGTGCCGCCTCGATCGGGTGGGCCGGATCTTCGGAGGTGAGCTCCGCATGGGCCTGCGCTCCCAGGTCCAACCAGGCGTCCTGAGGGCGCAGAGTCTCATCCGCAGGTCGAACCAGCCGCTTCTGCATCCGCTACCAGGTCAGGATCTGCAGCTCGTCCAGAAACGCGGCCACCGACACCAGCGAGGTGAGGCTGGGCGCCTGCCTGAACTGGTAAGCTGCCTCTCGGAGCGCGGGCTTGACCGGCTCTCCCGTGCGCCGCCGATATAGCCGATAGGAGTCTCCCAGATCGTGGAACACGCGTCGGAGCGACTGGGTCTCGCGCATCTCCTCGGGGGTCTGGGGGGAAGCATCGAGCGTCGGACGGTCCATTGCTGGACGGGAGCGCCCCGACTTCGGGCGTGAGGCGCTGGCACGCCGGTCGACCGCAAGGCCCGCGTCGGTCACCCGCGCCAGCACGCGGTCGGTCAGGCTCTGGGGGAATCGATCGATCGATGAGGTGCTCGAGCGCGGAGTATCGTTGGGCATCGGGTCCTACCAGTAGATGAGGGAAACACCTCCGAGCGGAAGTGGTGCAGAGGTGAACGAAACCTAGCGGGACGGACTGCGCATCGCGAGCCGCTGGCTCCGGCTGTTTGTGTTCCCCACTGCGGGGGGGTAACTTCTCATGCCCGCCCTTCCTTCTTCCCATCTCGAGATTCTCATGCTGCTGCTGACCCTGGCCCTCCTGGCCGGCTCCGTCGATAGCTCGATCGTTCGTGACATTGAGGTTGCTCCCGGCGAGATGATCCGCACCACCAGCGTCGGGACTGGCCAGCCCCTGGTCTTGCTTCCCGGCATCTTCGGCGCCGCCTTCGGATACCGCACCATCACCGGCCCGCTGGCAGCGCGCGGGTATCGGGTCATCGTGGTCGAGCCGCTGGGCTACGGCTGGTCCGGTCACCCCAAGGGCGCGGACTACTCCTTCAGCGCCCAGGGCGCGCGGGTCGGCCAGGCGCTGGACCGGCTGGGCGTATCCCGCGCCCTGTTCGTGGCGCAGTCGAGCGGAGCGGCCATCGCCTTCCGCCTCGCCATTCTCCGACCGGGCCTGATCAGCGGCCTCCTCTCCATCGACGGCGGTCCCGCCGAGAGCGCGGCGACCCCGGGCATGCGACAGGCTTTCAAGTTCGGCGGCGGTCTGGTAAAGCTGGCACTCGACGAGTCGAAGCTCCGGCATGACGTGCGGCGCGAGATAGTAAAGAACTCGGGCGATACCACGTGGGTGACCGATGCGGTGATTCGCGGTTACACCGCCGGCCAGACGGCCGACATGAACGGCTCGATCGACGCTTTCCAGCGAATGTCCAAGTCGAAGGAGGAGGTACCGCTGGCGGATCATCTCCACGAGTGCGCCATGCCGGTGCGGCTGCTGGTTGGCTCGGTCTCCCATCCGGCGGAGGTGACCGACGATCAACGGAAGCTGCTGCTCGCCAAGCTGCCGGATTTCAAGACCGACAGCGTGCCGGGATCGGGCCAGTACATTCAGGAGGAGCAGCCCGCCGCGGTGCTCGCCGCGGTGGCCCGATTGGCCGAAGCCGCCCATTGACCCGCTGAGACACTACCCGGCCGGCTCCGCGTAAGTCGAGCCGGCCGTTGCTCTTCCGAGCCGCCACAGACCTGACGTTCTCCTACCGTGATCGCCCTCACCGCCTGACCGGCTCCTCTGTCCCACCCTGAACGATGGTCCACCGCCTTGGCGGTGCTGGAAGCCTTCGCCCACGTCTGAGGGGAGGTCCAAGATGGATTCCAGGGAATTCGCCGCAACCGTCTCCACACCGGTGCTGCAGAATACCGTACGCAACCAGCGTCGGCCGAATGCCCGCCTGCGCTATGAGCCGACCGTCGTCTACCAGCTGGCCGAGCGGGCCAGATCCCGCGGAGTTGACTTGAACGCGATGCAGGGTCCCTGGCGGGCCGGCCAGCGGCCGCTCCGGGCACCGGGCCGCAACAGCCTGAACGCGATTCCTATCGTTACCAACGAGCGCACCCAGGTCATGGTGGATACCGCCGAGCACGCGGTCGATGTCGCCGGGCTGTTGAACTGGTGCGGGGTACGCGATCTCGATCCTGTGCCCGACCTGGTTCCGCCAGAGAGAGCCAGGGTGCACTGACCGATGTCCACCATCCTGATCATCATTCTGGTCTTGCTGCTGATCGGTGCGCTGCCGACCTGGGGCTACAGCAGCGGATGGGGCTACTGGCCCAGCGGAGGGCTGGGACTCGTCCTGCTCATCCTGGTCATCCTGCTGCTCATGGGGCGGATCTAGCCCACGGCGCGGTGCCCAATGCACCGCGCCGAACGCGCCGCGCCGGTCAGTCGGTGCGGCGCAGCTCCACCCGGCGGTTCTGCGCCCGGCCCGACGCCGTCTTGTTGCTGGCCACCGGCTGATCCCAGGCGTAGCCCTTGACCGTCAGCCGGTCCGCTTCCACCCCGTGCTCCACCAGGAACGCCTTCACCGCATCGGCGCGCTCCGTCGAGAGGCGCTCGTTGAGCGTGCGCGGCCCGGTATTGTCGGTGTGCCCGCCGACCTCGACCTTGACCTCGGGGTTGGCCACCAGTGACTGCGCCACGTCTCCCAGAATGTCGCGTGACTCAGGGAGCAGGACCGCCTTGCCGACCTCGAAGTTCACTCCCCGGAGCGTCACCCGGGTCTGCTTCTGGGCCATCATGGCGCGGAGGCTGTCTCTGAGGGCCACGCGGCTCAGACTGTCCTTGAGCGCCGCGATCCGTGCCCGGTCCCGGGTAGTCCGAAGGCTGTCCCGCAACGCCGCGGTACGGGTGCTGTCCGCCTTGGCCGCCGCCACCAGGCTGTCCTGCAGCGCCTGCTTCTGCGCCGCGATCTTCTCCTGGGCCACTCGCGCGCTGTCCGCCTGCTTCGCCGCCGCCTCGGCGGCTGCCTTTTCGGCCGCCTGCGCGGCACGGGTCGAGTCCTGCACCGCCGCCTGACGCAGTGAATCCTCCCGGGCACGCGTGGCCGAGTCGGGCTCGGCGGCGCGGGCAGGCTCCGCCGGCTGCGCCGTGCGCTGGCCGGACAGGAAGCTGAGCCCGACCTGCAGGCCCCAGTTCACGTTGTCGCCCGCCCCGTTGGCGGGAGTGGGGATGTAATCCAGATAGGCGGTGAGCCGAATCGAGGGCAGCCCGTTGAGTCCGAAACGAAACCCCGCGAGTGCCGTTGCGCCGTCATCGTGGAAATCGGCGTCGTGGCGATACTCGTTGTGCACGTACCCCGCACCGAGGAGGAGCGCGCTCTGGGTTCCTGCTGGGACATTGTACAGCAGCCGGGCGCGGAGTGGAAAGTAGTAGACCTGGGAATCGCCGAGGCCGGGGGTCGGGGTGAACGATCCCTCCGCCTCTATCTCCCACTTTCTCACCGGGAACACGCCGAGGTGGAGTCCGGCTCCGCCTTTGGCCTGCTGCAGCCCGAGTGTCTTGTCGAAGTAGGTGGCCTGACCGAAAGCGCCGACCTCGAAGGTGCCGGCGGCCTGGGCTGCCGCCTCCGACGTCACCAGGGTGGCGAACAGGGCCGCCACCAGCAAGCCTGAACCGCGCATCCGCACCCCCGCTGGTTGGAGATGAGTCCGCGCTGGACGCGCGGCTGAGGTGGAGCGGGTTGAGAATCGGAACGCGCCGGGCGGGACGCGGTGATGTGGATCACGCGAGGTTGGCTCCAGTTCGGTTCCAGAGGGCCTTCGACACGGCCTCGCAGACCAGCCCAGGGGGCATGGTTCCGTGACCGAACTCACCGACCGCGAGCCGCGTTCCCCGGTATCGGTAAACGGTGAGCTCTACCTCGGGTTCATCCACTTCGAGCAGACGCCGCCTCATGAGCGTCGCCCTCGGCGTACTCCTCTTTGCCGGGGCCGTCTACGTGCTGCGCTCCGAGCTGAGGCAGCATTCGCTGCAGGAGATTCTGGCCGAGCTGCGGAGCTTTCCTCGCGTCCGCCTGGTGCTCGCGGTGCTCGCGACCGGGCTGGGCTACCTGGCGCTCGCCGGGTATGACGCGATTTCGCTGGCCTATCTGGACCGCCGCCTTCCGGCGCGCCGCATCATATACGCAGCATTTCTCGGCTACGCCTTTGCCAACAGCCTGCCGCTGTCGGTGGTCACCGGCGCGACGGTGCGCTACCGGCTGTACTCCCAGTGGGGTCTCGCCCGGGACCAGGCGGCCCGCGTCGTCACCCTGAACACGATCACCTACGCCGTGGGCCTCCTGGCCACGGCGGGAGTGGCGTTGGCCGTCCAACCGGTGCTGCTGCCCGGGTTCCTCCACTTGCCGCTCCGTTCAGCACGTCCGATCGGCTTCGCCTGCCTTGTCGTCGTGGCAGCCTACCTGGCCTGGAGCAGCCGGCCGGGCGGCGATCTCCGGATCTGGCATTGGGACCTGCCGCGCCCGACGCTCGGCCGGGCGGTGGCTCAGATCGGCGTCTCGGCGGCGGACTGGGTGTTCTCCGGCGCGGCGCTCTACGTGTTGCTGCCCCACCGGGTGCCCTTCCACGTGTTTCTTGCGGTATTCCTGCTGGGCCAGATCGCCTCGCTGGTGGCGCAGATTCCGGGCGGCCTCGGCGTGTTCGAGGCGGTCGTGCTCTGGGGCCTCCGGCCGGCGCTGTCCACCCCCGCCATTCTCATCGGCCTGGTCGGGTACCGGCTGGTCTATTTCGTGTTGCCCCTCATCCTGGCAACCGTCATCTGGGTGCTGCGGGAGGCACGCGGCTGGGTTCGCCGCCGGTGGCCGGCGGTCCGTCGGGCCACCGCGGGTCGATAAACCAAGTCGAAGGGAATACGCCACTTCGACCTTCACGGCCGAAGCGGATGCACTACTTGACCGTTGCTTGACTGGTGACCAGTAGCCTGCTGCCTCGCCGATGGCGGCAAGCTTGACAGCCGCTTCGGCGGTGGGATACTAAACCGAGGGTGCCAGGGCCGGCTCGTGGGGTCACGGTCTGGCCATCCGACCCACATACGAGGACCCAAATTCCTCCATGCACATCGCCATTGCCTTCCTCCGAGCTCGGTGCCCACGCGTGGTGGGGCCTCTCGCCCTGCTGCTGGGGCTGGCCTACGGCTGCGGTGGTGGCGATCTCGAGTGCGGTGGCCCCTTCTGCGTTCCGCCCCCGGGACCCCAGGTAGCGACCCGGCTGCTGGCGGGTCATGGAGATGGCCAGACTGGTGTGCCAGGTCGCGAGCTGCCCCTGCCGGTGGAGGTCATCGTCACGGACGAGGAGGAGCGTCCGATCCCGGGTGTTGCGGTGACGTTCACGGTTACTCAGGGGGGCGGAAGCGTCTCCGCCGCCACGGTCCAGAGCGACATTCAAGGTCTCGCCCCCGTGCGATGGACGCTTGGTGCCCAGGCCGGCACCCAGACCATCCAGGCGACGGCGACCGACACATCCGGCGACGATCTCAGTGGCTCCCCTCTCAGCTTCACCGCCCACGCGGTTGTGCCCCTGGCGGCGAGCATTGCGATTCGGCAGGCGCCGCCCGATACGGTGCGGAACGGGATGGTGTTCGAGCGGCAGCCGGTGCTGGTGCTGCTGGACGCGGATGACCGGCCGGTCGCGGGAGCTGAC
>DATAOI010000032.1 GCA_036265815.1 Gemmatimonadales bacterium | reverse complement strand
GGCCGGAGGACTCTGGATCAGGAGAGTCCTGGTTCGAGCCCAGGAGGGGCAACTTAAGTCAGTGGGCGCGCTTACATTCGTAAGCCAGCCCGCTGATTTTCGTTTTGGTGCCGTGGTATGTGCCAACCCATGAGGCGGAGTGTCCGCAGCATCCCGAGTCTCTCGATGTGGCATGGAAGGAGAGCTGGTGGGCATGGCTAAGCTCGTGTTCGGAATGAACCAGTCCCTGGACGGCTACGTCGATCATCTGGCGTTTGCGCCAAGCCCCACGCTCTTCCGCCACTTCATCGAGGAGGCTCGGGGGCAGGCGGGCAGTGTGTACGGTCGCAAAATGTATGAGGTCATGCGTTACTGGGACGACGATCATCCTGAATGGGATACAGATGAACTCGCCTTCGCGACGGCGTGGCGGAAACAGCCGAAATGGGTCGTCTCGCGCTCGTTGAAGTCGGTCGGCCCTAACGCCAGCCTGGTCGAGGGTGATCTCGAGGGAGCGATGCGCCAGCTGAAGGCCGAGCGCGACGGGGAGATCGAAATTGCCGGCCCGGAGCTGGCGAAAAGCCTCACCGGACTTGGCCTGATCGACGAGTATCGAATCTACCTGCACCCCGTCGTGCTCGGTCACGGCAAGCCATATTTCGCCGGACCTCGGCCGCCGCTCCGCCTTATGGCGAATGATCGGATTGGCGAGGATGTGATCAGGCTGCGTTACGTTCCTGCTGAATCTCGCGACTCGCCGGATGGAATTCGCCGCTGAAGATGCTGCGATGGCCTGAATGGTGACGGGACGGCAAATTTCTCGCCTTCTCTCCAGCCGCTCGGTCTGCAGTCACAGGTCTGACATACCCGGTCGCGTCCCCACTCGCTTGCCTCGAGCGATTCCGGAGCAAGCCGTCGCGCGTTCGAGTCCCGAGCCCGCCCGGGAACATCGTCCCCGCGCTGGGCTTCGGTGCAACGGACGATTCGCCTCCTGCACCTGCCCCCCGCCGGTCACGTTCCCAATTGGTAGGCACTTCACGGTCTCCACGCCACCGAGGACGGGCGTCCCAGCGCCCAGGGCGGGGTCAATGGCACTTCCCCGCTTCCGTCGGGGTTCATGAGCCAGAGTTGGGTCCGGGTCACCTCGTAGATGTAATAGGCGATCCAGCAGGCCGCCCCCGAGTCGAAGTCGTCGGTCAGTCGGGTGACGCCGCTGCCGTCCGCATTCATCACGAGGATCCCGGGCTGATCCGTTACCCGGTTCGAGAAGGCGATCCTCGTGCCGTTGGGTGGCCAGGCAAGTTCGCCCTCCTGTAGATACGGGCTCGTACGGCCAATGCTGGGTCGGCAGCGTTCGGCGCCAGCGACCGAGCCGCGTCATAATCCACCGTGACGAAATAGCCATCCGGATCCAGGGGAACTCCGGTGGTGGACGTGATGATTTCGAGCGTGCCCTCGCCTGGGCCGGTGGGACCCGGGTCGTCGGCGTCACTGCCGCAGCCGAGCAGTCCACGAGCAACCCAGGGCAGAAGAGGACCAAGCGGCTTGAAGTCTCGCTCGCAGATCCGTCCCATGGCACTCATGTGGTCTCTCGAAGTGTGGAGGCAGACGAGGTCTTCTACCCGGTTCGTGGGCGAACCCCGCGCAGGTGCACGCCCCAGTCCCTGGGCGAATCGGTGTCAGCTGCGAAGGACTGTTGCCTGCCCCGGTCGCTCCCACGGCCGCAGCGGGCCGGGGTGTCTCTGACGCCGATTCAGACACCACGCAAAGAAGTTACCGGCCGCATCTTTACGCCGACGGCCTCGCTGCAGGAAGGGGTGTGCCGGGTATGGGGAGCATACGGGAGATCTTCCTGGTCGGCCAGGGTCAACGTCCCTAGCAGCAAACGAGTCAACTCGGTTCCGGAGACCTCGGCTGATTCCAGCATGGGCAGGATGGGGAGGGCGCTCTTGGCGGGCTTCTCCAGCAAGCTTACCACTTACATGATGCCTCTGAGCGCCCGTGGCGAGGGTGCGGATCGTACCGGGGTCGTTCCGGGCATCTGCGGTGCTCTGGGTGATGGGGCTTCCGATGATGGAGTTCTTCGACTGATCTGTCGATTTTCCCCCACTCCGTTCGACAGACAGGTAGAGTCCGATCGGAGCCCACCCCGGGCTTCGGCTCCCCACCCAAAGGAGGCCATATGCGCGTAATGGTGATGGTGAAGGCGACGAAGGAGTCCGAGGCGGAGAACACTCCCCTCGAGATGGAAGGCGCCGCCGAGATGTTCGAGGCGATGGGGAAGTACAACGAGGAATTAGTGAAGGCGGGGATCATGCTATCCGGCGACGGGCTCAGGCCCAGCAAGTTCGGGAAACGGATCCACTTCAGCGGCACAGAGCGGTCGGTGACCGACGGCCCGTTCGCGGAGACCAAGGAGCTGGTGGCCGGCTTCTGGGTCTGGCAGGTGCGCTCGATGGTCGAGGCGGTCGAGTGGGCGAAGCGGTGCCCGAACCCGATGCCGGGGCCGAGCGACCTGGAGATCCGTCCCTTCTGGGAGTCCGAGGATTTCGGCCCGGCGATCGCGGAGCAGGTGGACGCGTTGCGCAAGAAGACTGCAAAGGGGGGCAAGTGAGCCGCGGCTGAGCGGCCGCTTTGATTGCGCATTCGGGGAGGCGCATATTGCCGTCAGGCACTGTCCGGGCAACCGGGGAAGCCCACGGACTCTTGCCATACATAGAGGCACGATGTATTGTAGATCAAGGTACTCGGCTCCGCTGCGTACGGAAGAGACCATGGACATCAATAAGGATCTCGTCGCCGCCACCGCCTCTCCGCTGGTCCTCGCCATCCTGGCCGAGGGTGACTCCTACGGGTACGCCATCCTCAAGCGTGTGAGTGAGCTGTCCGGCGGCAAGCTCCAATGGACCGACGGCATGCTCTACCCGGTGCTCCACCGCCTCGAGCGGCAGGGGCACATCAAGGGCAAGTGGGGCGCCTCCGAGACAGGCCGAAAGCGCAAGTACTATCACCTCACGGCCCGAGGTCGAGCGCAGCTCACGGAGCAGCGTCAGCAGTGGCAGACGGTGGACGCCGCACTGCGTACCGTCTGGCCCGCGGTGTCGCTTTCGATGGGGACATTGCCCTCGCCGGTGGCATCCCATGGCTGACCCCGCAACGGACCTCGGATCCAGCGACTCGCTCGAGGGGCAGATCGAGCAGTGGCGGAGCTATCTTCGCCGACGCCGGGCGATCCGGGCAGTGGACGTGGAGGAGCTGGAAGATCACCTGCGCGGCGAGGTGACCGCGCTCCGCACCGCCGGCCTGTCGGAGAACGAGGCTCTCCTGGTGGCGGTGAAGCGGATGGGTGCGCTGGACGCGATCTCCAACGAATTCGCGCGCGAGCACTCGGAGCGGCTGTGGAAGCAACTGGTCATCGGGTCCACCGGTAGCGATCAGCCGGTGGACTCGGCGCGGACCGAGACGATCGTCGTCTTCGCGCTCGCAACGGTGGCAGCGCTGGCGGTCAAGGTCCCTGAGCTGTTCGGGCTGAAGTGGGGCACGGCGGACATGCCGTTCTACCTGCGGAACTTCAGTCTGTTCGTCTTTCCCCTCCTGACCGGCTACTTCGTCTGGAAGCGGCGGCTGAGCGGGCGCACATGGGCGTGGCTGGCTCTGGCATTCGCGGCCGCGGTCGTTTTCGCCAACGTCTATCCGTTCGAGCCAGGGAGCGACACGGAGATGTTGACCGCGTTGCACCTGCCGATCGCGCTCTGGCTGCCCGTAGGGATCGCCTACGCGGGCGGGCGCTGGAGCGAGAGCACCGGGCGCATGGACTTCGTCCGTTTCTCCGGCGAGCTGTTCATCTACTACGCGCTGATCGCGCTGGGCGGCGGGGTTCTCGTCGGGTTCACGATGGGGATGTTCCAGGCAATCGGGATCAATGCCGAGCCGGTGGTCCGGGACTGGCTCGTGCCATGCGGGATGCTCGGGGCCGTGATCGTCGCCTCCTGGCTGGTCGAGGCGAAGCAGAGCGTGATCGAGAACATGGCCCCGGTATTGACGCGGCTCTTCACGCCCCTGTTCGCGCTTACGCTGCTCGTCTTTCTTGGCACGATGGTGTGGACCGGCCGCGGGATCGACATCGAGCGCAACGCGCTGATCGCCTTCGACCTGCTGCTCGTGCTGGTGCTGGGCCTGCTGCTCTATTCCATCTCCGCGCGCGACCCCGAGGCGCCGCCTGCCGGCTTCGACCTGCTGCTGGTGCTGCTCCTCGTGAGCGCACTCGTCGCCGATGCCTTTGCCCTGGCGGCGATCGGGGCGCGCATTTCGGAGCTCGGGTTCACGCCCAATCGAGTGGCGGCACTCGGCGAGAACCTGGTCCTCCTCGGGAATCTGGGCTGGTCCACCGTGCTCTACGTCCGCTTTCTGCGGGGCCACGGACCGTTTGCCAGCCTCGAGCGGTGGCAGACGGCCTACCTGCCGACCTACTCCGTCTGGGCCGCGATCGTGGTCGTGGGCTTTCCGCCGGTGTTCGGGTTCGGTTGAGGGAGCGGCTACTCCCGAGTCAACTCCTCCTCGAGCGCGCGCAGAATGCCGGTCCACCCCTCGCGGTGTCCCTCGACCGCCTTCGCCGCCAGGCGCCGGTGAGTGAGAACCAGCTCGGTCCCAGTCCCCCGCTCGTGAAACTCGATGGTGACGACCGTCGGCGTGTACTCTGTCCCCCTGGAAATCCAGGTAAACGACAGCAACGACGGCGGATCGATTGCGAGGTACTCGCCGCGGTGCTCGTAGTCGCCGCCGTCCGTCCGCCCCTCCATCACGATCCGGAATCCGCCGCCCACCCGAGGATCGACGGTGACCGTAGCGTGGGTGAAGCCGAACGACTTCGGTGCCATCCAGTGCGCCAGGCTTTCCGAATCGAGCCACGCCTCGAATACACGCTCCCGCGGGACCGCCATCTCCCGCCGGACCACCAGCACCGGTTCCGCGTCGTCCGTCACGCTCATCGACCGTTCTCCGGAGGTTGTTCTGCCTTGTCGGGCCCGGCGCCGCGTTCCTGCTTCACGAGGAAGGCCTCCAACGCGGCCAGCCGGCTCTCCCAGAAGGTGCGGTAGTGCTCCAGCCAGAGCGACGCATCGCGGAGTGGCTCCGCATTGAGCCGAAGCCGGTGCTCTCGGCCCTGGATGGTGCGCTGGACCAGGCCGGCCCGCTCCAGGACCTTCACGTGCTTGGAGACTCCATTGAGGGAAATGGGGAACCGCTCGGCCAGGCTCCCGACGTTGGCATCTCCCTCCGCCAGGATCTCCAGGATCGCGCGACGGGTCGGATCTGCAATAGCGTCATAGACTAAGTCCAACATAGGCCAGGCCGAAGTTCGGGGGGCTTGTGCTCAACCGACCGGTTGAATAATATAATCAACCGGGCGGTAGAACATTAGGGACCTGGCCGAGCTGGCGCCAGTCCCGCAACCCCAAGGAGGAACGGTATGGCAACCCAGGTCACCCCTATCCAGAGCCCCCGCGTGGTCTCGCACGAGCAGTGGCTCACCGAGCGCGTGGCTTTCATGGCCAGGGAGAAGGAATTCACCCGGCTCCGGGACGAGCTCAGCCGGGAACGCCGCGAGCTGCCGTGGGAGAAGGTCACCAAGACGTACATTTTCAGTGGCCCGCGCGGCGAGCAGACGCTGGCCGAGCTGTTCGAAGGTCGGAGCCAACTGATCGTGTACCACTTCATGTTCAATCCGGCGTGGGACGAAGGGTGCCCCGGCTGCTCGTTCTGGGCCGACAACTTCGAGGGAATCGACATCCATCTGGCGCACCGCGATATCACCTTCCTCGCAATCTCGCGGGCGCCGTTCGCGAAGCTCGAGGCGTACAGGAAGCGGATGGGCTGGAGCTTCAAGTGGGTCTCCGCCGGCGCGGGCGACTTCAACTACGAGTTCCAGGCGTCGTTCGACCCGGACGCGGCCAAGAGCGGCAGGGCGTACTACAACTACGGCACGGGCCCCAGAGTGGGCGAGGACATGCCCGGCATCAGCGTGTTCTGCAGGGATCAGAACGGCGACATCTATCACACCTACTCGACCTACTCTCGCGGACTCGATCTGCTGAACGGTGCCTACAACTACATCGACCTGACGCCGAAGGGACGAGACGAGGGCGATCGCGGTCCGTCCTGGGTGCGACGCCACGATCGGTACGAGGACTGACCGATGCCGGGGATGACCACGCCGCAGCAGACCTGGTCCGCAGCCTGGGCCTGGTTCCTGGGCATGTGGACGGCGATGATGGTGCCGATGATGCTGCCATCCCTGATCCCGATGTTGTCGCGGTATCGCCGGTCCGTGCGCGGCGCGGGAGGGCTCCATCTGCACGGGCTGACGGCGCTGGTCAGTGTGGGCTACTTCATCATCTGGACCGTATGCGGTGCCATCGCCTGCGCCGCCCAGGCCGCTGTCAGCGCGTTCGAGACGCGCTGGGCGATGGTGGCGCAGTGGCTGCCGGTCGCGGCGGGCGTGGCACTGCTCGTGGCGGGCGGCGTCCAGCTCACCTCGTGGAAGGCGCGGCAGTTGGCGCTCTGCCGTCAAAGGTCAGGGTGCGGCTCTCCACCCGGTCCCGGCGCACTGGACGCGTGGCGGCATGGTCTCAGGCTGGGCGTGCGGTGCAGCCTCTGCTGCGGCAGCCTGATGCTGGCGTTGCTCGCGATGGGGATGATGGAGCCGGTCACCATGACCGCAGTGACGCTCGCGATTACCGCCGAGCGGCTGGCGCCAGCCCCGTTCCGAGTGGCGCGGGTGACGGGCGTCGCGATCGTGGTCGTCGGCGTAGCGATGATCGCGCGGGTCTGACGAGCGTCGTAGTGCCGGACCTCCGGCCTCGGACCGTCCGGCGCACTTACCGCACGTGAATCGCCACGCGCACCGTCGGCGGCGGTCCGGGTGGCGCGCCCGGCGCTGGTAGCGTATCCGCCGGCGAGGGAGCGCCAGCGGCCTGCGGAGCCGCAGCCGGCGACGGCGGCACCGGTCCGAACCTGAGCGTCAGCTCCTCCGCGGTGGCCGGCGTGTACTCGAAGTCGTAAATCTCGCCCGGGTCGAATACGAGAACCGCGGCACGCGGAGCCGTCTGCGAGGGCGGCAGCGGATATCCGTCCTTTGCCACCGGGCGCCAACTGATGGGGGAATCACCGGACTGGAGGGAGACCTGAAGCGGCGAATCGCCCGCGAGATTGAACAGCCGCAAGCGGTATCGGGTGCCCGCCTGGAGGTTCATGGCTTCGGGCTGCGTCTTCCCGTTCATTACGAACCTCGGGAAGGGGCCGAAGACCGGATTCGTGCCCGACCCGGCGGTGCCGAAGAACAGGACCTTGTCCGTCTCCGGGTCGAACCGCTCTCCGGGATCTACCACGATGATCGGACCGTACAGGCCGCTACCCATCTGCATCGATTCGTTGAAGTGCGTGTGGTACATGAACGAGCCGGCGCGCGGCGGCGTCCAGCGGACCGTAAGCGAGTCGCCCGGGGCGATGGCCGGCAGGATCGACCTCCCGGATCCGCTCCATCCCGGGACGCCGTCGGGATAGCTCTCCAGCTCGATGCCGTGCCAGTGGACGGCGGCCGGCTCCATGGACTGGTTGACGATCGTGACCGCCACGCGCTTCCCCCGCTCGAGCAGGAGCATCGGCCCCGGTACCGGAAGTGCCGTGCTATCCGCCCCGTCTGGTGTGCCGTCCAGGACGTACGACATCCCGGCCTGCGAGCCGTAGACGTTCGCCCGCTCGCGCTGGACGAGACGCAGTGCCCGCGGGGTCTCCGTCGATACCACGCTCGCCCCCTTCGGCGCGATGCTGATCCCCATCACGAGGCCGAACATCTGATGCGGACGGTCGGACATGTGATGGTTCAGCATGTCCGCGTCCAGGACACCGTTTTCGGTGTCCAGCTCGACGAGCTTCGAGAGGTGCGTGGCGTAGTGGCAATGATAGATCCAGTTTCCCGGCCGATCCGCTGCCCAGGATAGCGACATCGTGCCGAATGGCTGCAGGACCTCGGTCACTCCCATTCGCCGCTGTTCGGGGGTGTAGAGCGAATCCGTCAGCCCGTTGCCTTTCGACTCGATCCGGAAGTAGAAGCCGTGGAGGTGCATGGGGTGGTCGATCTCGGTGAAGTTGACCACCCGCCAGTGCACCGAGTCGCCCTGGGTATAGTCCAGCCGCTCCGTGTGCGGCCAGGACAGCCCGTTGATGGCCATGGTGCACCGGCTCAACCCGGACGGGCTCGCCGGGGCCACCGCGCACCACCACGAGATCGCGAAAACGCGGTCGTCCGGGGTGCGTGGCGCGTTCGGCGGATCGACGACAATGACCCCGTGGAGCTGCATGTCCTCGACCAGCCGGAGGCCGGCCGGAGCCACGCCGCGCTTTGCGTAGTAGTAGTAGGTGCCCGGGGCGGTTGCCTTGAACCGCAGCCGCGCCGTGCCCCCCACGGGGATGGTCACCGAGTCCGCCTGCCCGTGAACCCTGCCGAAACCATAGAGGGTCAGCGGCCGATCGAGCCGGTTCCGGACGGTGGCGTGGATCTCCGTGCCCGTGCGGACGCGGATGACGGGGCCCGGGGTGGACAGTGGCTTTCCCGCTTCGCCGAAGGCCGCGACGTCGAGCGCGCGCCCGCTATCACCCTCCGGCCGCCAGGAACCGGATCGCGCCTCGAGCGCGATCGTCAGGATACCGTGCTCGAGGGTACCGCCGGATCGTCGGTTGTCGTTGGGAGCGATACGAGCTGCGGCCGGGGGCCGCGACGACGCGGCCGTGACGAAGCCAAGAGTGACCAGCGCGGCATAGGCGAGCCACTTCGTCATGGCGGCACTCCTGGCGTGACGGGGCCCGAGGACACGGGCGATGGGATGGCGTGAATCGTCCGCCGGGGCTGGCTGATCGGCTGGCGGTGCTCACAAGATGGAGTGTAGGACAGCCGCCGGCTAGTCCAGCGATCGTGTGCGACCAGCGTATGAGTGCGCCGGCGAAACGACCGTCGAGTTGCAATCCGCGCCCCTCCTGAGGCTGGAGACCGGTCACGGAATCCGGATGTGCGTCAGCTAAGCCCAGGATGGGCCCCGACTTCTGCAGAAGCAAACCCACTGCACTCACAAGGCACGATAGCTGCAACTTGCCGGTGGGTCCTGCAGGTCCCCCTTTGAGCCATGTCGAGCTTTGCGAACGCCGCCGGAGTGACCCGTGGTCGAGGCGCGCCCGTCATCCCTCCGCAGTCAGCGGGGGCAGGCTCTCGTAGAGTATGCGACGATCGTCGCGGTCATAGGCGTGTGCCTGGTGGCGATTCTTGGCCTGATAGGTAGGGCGACCGGCCGTGCCTACGATCGTACCGCCGCCGCCGTTTCGCTTCCGGGCAATTCGGGATACTCGGCGCTGCCTGCCGGCATACTGACGAGCACTATTTCCCACCGGCGGGGACACGTCCATGGGCCGGGAGAGCCGCCCGATGACTCTCTGGCCAGCGGGCAGCCACAGGACTCCTCCGGCGGAGCCGCGACGGCGTTGCGCTGATCCTCGATTTGGGGCCGGTCGCCCAACTGAAAGCGCCGCATCGGGGTAATCCGGCGCGGCGCTTTTCCTGTTCAGTTCATCTCCTGCATTTATTTCATCTCCTGCGCCCTACGGCGTCGCTGCCACCGCCGCGGGGGCGTCGAGCATTCCCGCGCCGGTCGCGTTGGCGCCCCAGCAGATCTGCTGCGTCGTCGTGCTTCCCGGGACGAGGATGACCGAGCGGCACCCCGCACCCAGCGGTATGGCCGAGCTCTCGAGCGCGGCCTCCGCCTGGCTCTCGGTGAGCGCCGGATTCCATCTCCAGCATCAACCCGACAGTGCCGGTCACGTGCGCCGCCGCCCCCAACTGTTATTCACCACCGGCGGCGCGTTCGCGAGCGGGCCATCCTCGAGCTGCGCGAAGTAGAGCAGGCCGGCCGCAGTGATCGAGTCATCGAAGCTGCAGCCGTGACGGGAATTCTCGCTGCCCCGCGCGCCGCCGCCGACGAACGACGTGGCGTACTGGGTCGCGATGCGCACCGCCGGGAAAAACTGCGGCCAGGTATAGAGCAGGCCCGTATCCAGGATCCCGACGTAGACGCCCTTGCCCCGTCCGGGACACGGCGTGGGCCGAGCTGCCTCGGGACGCCAGGGGCAAGGATGCAGGGCAGTGCGGTGAGTCGTCACTCGTTTCGAGATTAGCCCACCCCCTTCGCGATCACCCCCGAGCAGTGTCGCTCCCGGCTCCCACCGGCCGGAAGGGCCTCGACGGGGCGCCAAGTACTCGTGCCGGGGCTCCCGCGTAGCTGGTGCCTGGGCTCACATCCCGCGCAGCGCTCGGGGCGTAGTGTCTGGGGGTATCCGACCAGCCTTCGAGCCCGAGCCACAGGAAGGGAAGCTGCCATGCTCACACGAACACTCCTTGCCGCCGGTGGACTGGCGGCGGCTTTCGCGGCCGCGCCGCTGAGCGCGCTCCATTCCCAGACGCCGGCCCAGGACTCCGC
>DATAOI010000031.1 GCA_036265815.1 Gemmatimonadales bacterium | reverse complement strand
CTGGACCGGGTCCACGCGGATCCGGCCGAGCCCCGCGGGCGTCACGGTGGACAGCTCCACGTCCTCGCCGATGAGCCGGCGGAGCATCCGGTCCATCGTGGCGAGGACCTCGGCCACGTCCACGACGCGCGGCTCCGACCGCTGCTTGCGCCCGAACGCGAGGAGCTGGCGGGTGAGGAGCGCGGCCTTCCGCGCGGCCGCCTCGATCTCGGCGGCCTCGGTGTGGAGCGGGTTGTCCGGCCCGAGCCGCTCCGCGAGGACCTGGGCGTCGGAGAGGATCGCGGTGAGGAGGTTGTTGAAGTCGTGGGCGACGCCGCCCGCGAGCCGCCCGATCGCTTCCATCTTCGCGGTCTGGCGGAATCGCGCCTCGTTCTCGCGCACGGTCCTGCTGGCCTCCGCCAGCGCGCGCTCGTGGGCCCACACCGCGCCGACGCACCACCACAGCACCGCGCTCATCACGACGATGAGCGTGAGGACCAGGAGCGCGTAGCCCATCCCGCGATCGAACCACTCGGCTTCCCGACCATGGATCGTGAGCAGGCCCAGCGCCACCGGCACGACGATGACGAAGGGCAGGGCGCGCCGGGCCACCAGCCCCGCGGCACTGGGCTCCACCAGGGTCCGCATCGGCTGACTGTCCGGTAGCGCCGCCACCAGACCGGCGCCGGCCACCGCGATCATGGTCGCGGTCTGCAGGGCGATGGCGGTGAGCGGAGCGACCGTGTACAGCGGGTTCGCACCGAAGAGATAGCCGATGATCGAGAGCGCGGCGATGACGATGATCGCGATCCCCAGAGCCGCGCCCGCCTGCCGGTCTCGCCGGCTCCCGAGCGCCGCCAGCAGGCCGATGCCCAGCAGGGTCCAGGAGGTGGCCGCGGGCAGTCCCATCCGTCCCGGTGCCACCGTCGCGGTGCCGGCCCACGGCCGCCCGAACGTGAGCAGGGCATCGATGCCGAGATCGATGCCCGAGGCATGCTCGAAGATGCTGGCGAGCCCGATCAGGCCGATGAGGACCGCGAACGGGACGACCGCGCGCCGGCGACCGTGGGCCAGAAGCACTAGGCCCGCGCCGGCCGCCGTGGCGGTGAGCGCGGTGTTGGGCTGGATCGAGATGGCGCCGTTCCAGGCGGTGAGGCGCCGCACGCCCAACACCCAACCCATGAAGGACAGGAGACCTGCCCCCAGCACGTACCAGCCCAGGGCAGCGGCGAGCCACGCCAATCGGCGGGATGGCGCCGGGGCGGGTATCGGGGCGGTGGATTGGGGCGTCGTCATGCGGGGTGATCCGACGGGACCGTGCTCCTGGATGGACATCGGCATGGCCAGGGGGAGGCCTCACTCCGCGGGCGTACCTTTAAGCTAGTTCACGCATTCTCCTCATCCAATGGGGCTCCCCGCCTGACGGAACGTCGTTGCGGCGCCAATCCCGACATCGGCCCCGTTGCGACTCCCCGCCCGAGGCTCATCTTGGTGAGGGACCGGTACCCGGTGCTGCACTTCTTCTGGTCGTCCAGAACTTCGGCCGGGGCTACTGGGTGGGCCCATTCCGGCCCCAGCACACCCAGGCCGTCCGACTGGTAATCGAGAAGGACGCCGGGCGGTCCAGCGCTCAACTGGTGGACCTCGGGCGATGATGTGTACGCCACGGCAGAACCACACGGGCGCGCCGAACGTTACAGCACGCATGAACCTGAATCAGGTGACGCTGCCGGCCCTGGACCTCACGCCCGCCGTCGCCTTCTATCGTCGGCTCGGGCTCCGTCTCATCGTGGACGCGCTCCCGCGCTATGTCCGCTTCGAGTGCCCCGACGGCGAGACTACGCTGTCGGTCGAGCAGGTCGCCGCGCTGGGCACCGGACCCGGGCCGGTCATCTATCTGGAGTGCGCCGATCTCGACGGAACGGTCGAGCGCCTGGTCGCCGAGGGCATCCGGTTCGACAGCCCGCCCACCGACCAGCCGTGGCTCTGGCGCGAGGCGCGCCTCCGGGATCCTTCCGGCAACCTGCTCTGCCTCTTCCACGCGGGACGAAACCGCCGTGATCCGCCCTGGCGGGTGAAGTGAGGGAGTAGCGGCCAACCTCTTGTGCAGGCCCCGACCGGCATCGCTGGCGCCCGGCCTCCTTGCCGGTTTACTTATCCCCTGTCCCCAATCCCCAGTAGCAGCAGCATTCCTCCGACCACGGGAGCCTCCGCCCCTGGTCCACTTCCTCGATGAGCAACGGCGCCACCGCCGCTCCAGCGCGATCTCGGCCGCGCTGGTGGTCGTCGTGCTCGCCGTCTCAGGCATTCCGCTCTCCATCCTCATCTCCCCGTTCCTGGTGGCGGCCGCGGCCGTCCCGGTCTACCTCGCCGACCTCGTCTTCGACATCCCGGCGGAGGTCACCGGCTGGCTCGACCGCACCTTCGGCCTGCTGCCCACGATGTGGTCGGCGGCCCGACATTCGGATGTGGACATGCCCTGGGACCTGCTCGTCGCGCTGTTCGTCTTCCCCGGGCTCGTGGCGATGCTGCTCCTCTGGGCCGTGGTGCGGGTGATCTTCCGGCGCACCGGCGTCGGCGGCGTGCTCCGGCGGATGAAGGTACGGCCGCCCCGCCCGAACGACCTGGCCGAGCAGCGGCTGGCCAACCTGGTGCAGGAGGTGGCCGTGGCCGCGGGAGTGCCGGCGCCGCGAGTGGTGCTGATCGATGCCAAGTCGGCCAACGTCGGCGCCGCCGGGCTCACGATGGACGACGCGACCGTCGTGGTCACCCGCGGGTTCGTGGACCGGCTCTCGCGTGACGAGCAGCAGGCCGTCGTCGCGCACGTGATGGCGTCAGTCGGCAACGGTGATCTGACCCTTGCAGCGGAGATCCTGACGCTGATCCAGGTGTGGGGACTGGTCTCGCTGATGCTCGAGGCGCCGCTGGTGCCGGCGCCGCGGGCCAGTCTCAAACTTGTCGCCCGGATCGCCCGGGACACGCTCCGGGGCCGGGCCGAGGCGCCGAGCCGGGAGCTGGCGGTCGACACCATGATGGACGGCAACACCTTCGAGAACCTGGACTCGGACGAGTTCGAGCGGCTGCCCGACGCACACCCGCTGGTGCTCCTGTTCGGCTATCTACCGGTGCTGGTGACGGTCGGCCTCGCCGCCATCGCGGCCAAGGCCATCATCTGGCTCACGGTATTCGTCATGGCCCCGTCGGTCTCCGCGCTGTGGCGGGCGCGGCGGAAGCTGGCGGACGCCACCGCGGTCCAGCTCACCCGCTATCCGGGTGCTCTCGCCCAGGCGTACCGCACGCTCGCGAACCGCAAGATGAAGGTGCCCGGCGCGGTGGCGGTCCACTTCCTGTTCCCGGTGTGGGACCCCGATGTGGACAAGGACCACAGCCGCCCCGACGTGACCAGCCTGCTGCTCCACATGCAGCTGCCCCTCGAGCCGCGCCTCCGGCGGCTGGAGCGGCTCGGCGCGGGCGCCGAGGGAAAGCCGCTCAAGCGGCCGGATCCGGGGCTCACGTGGCGGGAGGTCGCGGCAGGGTCGGGATGGATCGGAGTGGGGGCGGGGATGCTCGGCGGCGTGGTGGCGCTGAGCGCGGCAGGCGCGGCGGCGACGCTGTATGGTCTGGGATGGTTGCTGCAGAAGGCGCTGGTGGCGTTCCCGGGGAGGGTGGCTGAGCTATGGAGCTGAGACCTTTTCGCTTTTTCCTCGCGCTTGTCATCGCCGCACCGGCCACTGCCGCGGCCCAGCTCCCGCGTGCTCGCCCCGAGACCGTCGGCATGTCCTCGGTGCGGCTCGCCCGGATTCGACCCATGCTGCGGCGCTATGTCGAGCAGGGCTCCGTGGCTGGGCTGGTCGCGCTGGTGGCGCGTGATGGGCGGCTGGTGGAGCTCGACACCGCCGGCTGGCGCGATGTCGCGTCCCACAGTCCCATGCGCCGAAACACCATCTTCCGGATCGCTTCGATGACCAAGGCGGTCACCAGCGTCGCCGCGATGATGCTGGTCGAAGAGGGCCGCCTGAGGCTCGCCGATTCCGTGTCGAAGTACATCCCCGAGTTCGCCTCGACCAAGGTCTGGGCCGGGCGGGACTCGCTCGTCCCGCCGGAGCGCGCGATGACCATTCACGACCTGCTCACCCACCGGTCTGGCCTGGTCTACGGCTTCATCGACACCTCCGCCGTCGGAAAGGCCTATCGCGCCGCCCACGTGAGCGACGGCCTCAGCGACCTGGTGCCGACCCAGGCGGAGAACATGACCCGCCTGGCCGCCCAACCGCTCGCCTTTCAGCCCGGCCACGAGTGGCGCTACAGCCTCTCGGTGGACGTGCTCGGCCGGGTCGTCGAGATCGCCTCCGGTCTCACGCTGGATGAGTTCCTCCATGCCCGTATCTTCCAGCCGCTTCGGATGCACGACACCGGCTTCCGCGTGCCCGACGAGAAGCTCGGCCGCCTGGCGAGGGCATACAGCTCGCCGCACGACTCGCTCCGCGCCATGGCCGGCACCGACTCCTGGGAAGACGGCCGGCTGCCTCTCGGGCGGTTCGGCGGCCCCGGCACCCGCGGCTCGGACACCTTCTTCTCGGGCGGGGCGGGGCTCTTCAGCACGGCGGGGGACTACGCTCGGTTCGCCCAGATGCTGCTCAACGGTGGCCAGCTCGACGGCGCGCGCCTGCTCAGCCCCAAGACCGTGGAGCTCATGACGGCCGATGCGACCTCCGACCTCAAGAACCCGCTCGGGCCCGGCGTCGGCTTCGGCCTGGGCTTCGCCGTCGTGCGGGACCTGGGCGCCACGGGCGTGCTCGGCTCCGCGGGCACCTACTCCTGGGGCGGCATCCTGGGCACGAGCTTCTGGATCGATCCCAAGGAGCGGCTGGTGGGGGTGCTGATGATGCAGCTCTTTCCCAATCGCGACGACGTGAACGAAGTCTTTCAGACGCTCACCTATCAGTCCGTGATCCGGTGACGGCCGTCCGTCGCCGCTCTGATCCTGTCAGCCGTCCGTCGCGGTCACGAGCTCCTTGAGGGTCGCCACGAAGGCCGCCGCGCGCGACGGCGAGAGGCGGCCGAGATATCGGGTTTCCAGCTCCGCGCGCACCGCACACGCATCCTGCAGGAACGCGCGTCCGCGCTCCGTGGGTTTGGCCAGGACCGCGCGCCGGTCCAGCGGATCGGCCACCAGGGTGACGAGGCGCTTGGACGCCATTTCCCTGGCCAGCCTCCCCGCGTACTGCTTGGTCGTCTTCAGGGCAGAGGCCACGTCCGACAATCGCGTGCCGGCCTCCTCCGTCTCGGACAGGAACTGCACGTGCGACAGCGTCAGGCCCTTCCAGCCGTGCGTCGCGTACGCCCGGTTGGCAGCCTCCTGAAACCGCCGATACACGGTCCCGAACGCCCGAGCCGGCGACTCGGCCATCTCCCGCCGCAACTCCGACCAGGCGGGACGGTGTCCACTTGACATATAATAAACCTAGGTTAGTAATTGGTAAAGTGAGTTGACTAAATATTAACCCAGGAACTGGATCGCCGTCCATGAAGATCACCGCCCTGTCGACCGGCGTGCTGGAATTGAAGCCCACCTTCCTTGAGGGCAGCCCGGCCCACGGCGGGCCAGTCGGCCTGATCCGCGCGCTAGGGCGAGACCCGCGCTGGACGGCGCCGTTGCCGATGTGGTCCTGGATCATCGAGACCGGAACTGAACGGATCCTGGTCGACGCAGGTGCCCGGCCGGGCGCAAGGGGAGGACCGACCAGAACCCGCTTCCATATCTCGTCGGACCAGGCGCTGGTTCCCGAGCTGGCTCGGCGGGGCCTCACGCCCGGAGACTTCGACCGCGTACTGCTGACGCATCTTCACGGGGACCATGTCGGAGGACTCGCGGCGTTCGACCAACGGCGGGTGTGGGTGGCGAGGTCGGAATGGGCCCCCGTGGCCCGGTTCCCCGGCCGGTTGCTTCGCTTCCTGACAGCCCCTGTGCCCCGAGGCTTCGTTCCCAGTCTCTTCGACTTCGACGGCCCAGCGTTGCTTGGGTTCCCGGGGAGCTGGCGGGTGACGCCGGATGGCTCGATCGTCGCTCTACCGACGCCGGGACATAGCCCGGGACACACGAGCTTCCTGCTGCGAAGCACGGAGGGGGACGTGCTGCTCGCCGGAGACGTCACCTATGACCTCCCAGCCCTCCACAATCAGCGAGAGCAGGGCTTCATTGCCAATGTCGAGGAGCATCGCCAGACTCTGTCTCGAGTGCTGTCGCTCGTGCGGCGCGGTATTGCCTACTTGCCGAGCCACGACCCCGAGTCGCCTGCGCGGCTGGCGGGGCGGAACCCGCCTTCGATCTACCACGCCCATGGTTGATCACACCGGAAAACGCTCGCGGGCAGGATGGTCCTAGCCAAACGCCCTCCGCGCTCCCATCTTCCGCTCACCCCTTCCCCAAGCGATCGCATGCCTGAACTGCTCGGCCGGCTCCAGTCGGCGCTCGCGGACCGTTACCGTCTGGAGCGGGAGCTGGGCGCCGGCGGCATGGCCACGGTCTACCTGGCGCACGACCTCCGGCACGAGCGGCGGGTCGCGCTCAAGCTGCTCCGCCCCGAGCTCGCGGCCGTGATCGGCGCCGAGCGGTTCCTGGGAGAGATCCGCACCACCGCCAACCTGCAGCACCCCCACATCCTGCCGCTGTTTGACTCGGGTGCGGCCGACTCGTTCCTCTATTACGTCATGCCGTACGTGGAGGGGGAATCGCTCCGCGCGCGGCTCACGCGCGAGAAGCAGCTCCCCATCGCCGAGGCGGTGCGGCTGGGGAGCCAGGTCGCGTCGGCGCTAGACTACGCGCACCGGCACGGGGTGATCCACCGCGACATCAAGCCCGAGAACATCCTGCTCCACGAGGGCTCGGCGGTGGTGGCGGACTTCGGCATCGCGCTGGCCCTGAGCAGCGCGGGCCGGAACCGGCTGACCGAGACAGGGCTCTCGATCGGCACGCCGCAGTACATGAGCCCCGAGCAGGCGATGGGCGACCGGGACATCGATGCCCGGAGTGACATCTACTCGCTCGGCGCCGTGCTCTACGAGATGCTCGCGGGCGACCCGCCGTTCCTCGGCTCGACCGCGCAGGCGATCGTGGCGAAGGTCATCACCGAGAAGCCGACGCCGATCACTGCGTCGCGCGACACGGTGCCGCCGGCCGTCGCGGCGACGGTGCACCGGGCCCTCGCCAAGCTCCCGGCCGACCGATTCGGCTCGGCGGCGGAGCTGTCGGAGGCGCTGGCCGGCCGGGCTCCGGCGATGTTGTCCGGGACCACCACGGTCATCGAGACGCCGGCCCAGGGCCGCGCCAGGCGCTGGCTCCCGCGCGCGGGCTGGGCCCTGCTCGGCGCGGCGGTGGTGGCGCTTGCCGCGTTCGCGTCGCGACGATCGGGAGCTACGGTCGACCGAGCCCCGATCCGATTCTCAGTCGAGCTCGCCCCGACTGAATGGATCAACTCCGGCGACCCTACCCCGATCATCTCGCCCGACGGCCGGCAGATCCTGATCCAGGCCGTCCGCAATGGCCGCTTGCAGATTTTCCTGCGCGATCTGGCGCGCAATCAGGTCGTGCCCGTCGCCGGGACCGAGGGCGGCAACCATCCGTTCTTCTCCCCGGATGCGGCCTGGATCGGGTTCACATCCGAAGGCAAGCTGCGCAAGGTGCGGGTCGAGGGTGGCTCGCCGATCGTGCTGGCGCCCTCCACCTGGGCCGGCGGGAGCTGGGGCGCGGATGGCACCATCGTGTACACCGAGAGCTACAACAGCGGGCTCTGGCAGGTGAGCGCCGCCGGCGGCGAGCCCACCCGGCTCACTATCCCCGACTCGGCCGCAGGCGAGCTGGCCCACTGGTGGCCGCAGATTCTGCCCGACGGCCGGCACGTGATCTTCACCAACTTCTCGACTCCGATCGAGCGGGCGAAGATCGAGCTGCTCGACCTCCGGACCGGCTCGCGTACGGTACTGGTGCGCGGCGGCGTCGGCGGCGTGTACGCGGCTTCCGGGCATCTGCTGTACGGCGCGGGCGATGCGCTGCTGGCCGCGCCGTTCGACCTCGATCGGCTGCGGCTCACCGGCGAGGCCGTGCCCGTGCTGAGCGATCTGGCCATGGTGCCATCGAACGGCGCGGCGGCGTTCAGCGTGTCCGCCTCGGGCGACCTGGCGTACGTCCGCGCGTCCCTGCTCAGCGCCGGCTCGCTCCCCGTCTGGGTGAGCCGCGAGGGTACCGAGCAGCCACTGCTCCAGCGGGAGGGCCGGTACGCGTCCCCAGCGATCTCGCCGGACGGCCGCCGAGTTGCGCTCACGGTCACCGCCACGGACGGGAACCGAGACGTGTGGGCCTACGAGCCCGGGCGCGGGATCCTCACCCGGATCACCTCGGGCGACGCCGCCGATTTCGGCGCGCTCTGGACCGGCGATGGCCGCCGTCTGATCTATTCCTCCGAGCGCCCGATCTTCGACCTGTTCAGCCGGGCCGCTGGCGCGGGCACCCCGGAAACGGCGCTGGTGGTCAGTCGAGCCGACAAGTACGCGGGCTCGCTCTCGGCCGACGGCTCGCTGCTGCTCTACGGGGTGAGCGGCAAGCTGAGCGAGGAGATCTGGTCGGTCGGCCTGGATGGCCACCCCGCGGCGGCACCGCTGCTGCAGGGCCGCTCCAACCTCGCCCATCCGTCGCTGTCGCCGACCGGCGGCTGGCTGGCGTTCGACTCGGACGAGTCCGGCCGTGCCGAGGTCTATCTGCAGTCCTTCCCCGATCTCGCACGGGACCGGCGCCAGGTCTCGACCAACGGCGGCACCGAGCCCCGCTGGACCCGCGGCGGCCGGGAGCTGGTGTACCTGGGTGGCGACAGCGTGTTCGCGGTGGCGGTGGATCCCGCCTCCGGTGAGACCGGCCGCCCCACCTTGTTGTTCTCAGGGCCCTACGGCAATGAGGCGCATGCGTGGAGCTACGACGCCGCGCCGGACGGCCGTCGGTTCCTGATGATCAAGTCGCCGCCCGAGTCGGCGCCGCGGCGGGTGGAGGTGGTGCTGAACTGGTTCGCGGAGCTGAAGGGAGGACATCGAAAGTAGGCGCCAGTAACGCGAACCGCCGCCGAAAGTCGCGATCTCTCGGCGGCGGCTCATTTTCCCATCTGCGGGATCACCCACCCCCCGGTCAGGCTGAGGGCCTCACCTCGCCGCCCGCTCTTCGCGCCGGATTTGGGGTCCTCGCGTCCCGTCCGATGACCTATATGATCAGTTCGACTGCTCTTCCTCGTGTTGCCCCGGCTTCGAGATCCGCTCGACCACCCGCCCCAGCTCACCTTCGCTGACTGCCTTGTCTCTCACCGCGAGGTCGGCCTGAGCGATCATGCCGACGCAGTTACCCCGGCCGTCGACCACCGGAACCCGCCGCACCTGCGCTTGCATCATGATCTGCTCCACCGCCGCGACGTCATCCTCCGGATGGCAGCACTTCGGGTCGGTGGTCATGACCTCCTTGACCCGCGTCTCCGGCCCGCCGCCTTGGGCGATGCACCGGCAGGCGACGTCGCGATCGGTCACCACGCCGGTCAGCCGCATGGTGCCCGTCTCGACCACCGCAATGCATCCGCAGTCGTGCTTCAGCATGAGCTGTGCTGCCTCTCGTACGGTGCTCTCCGGCGTACAGCTCGCCGGCGTCTTGGTCATCAGTTCCTGGGCCTTCATGGAAGCCTCCTCTTGAACCGGGTCCATCCCGAATCTGCCACGGTATACCGGCCCACGCCACGGCTCCAGGGCCGTCCGGATCGGCCATTGCCTTTTGCGGGCCTGGCACCAAAATGGATTCGGCCACGAACAGGATCAGGTCAACCACTCGGTGAAAGGATCCATCATGAAAGTCGTGATCATCGGCGGAAGCGGCCTCATCGGTTCGAAGGTCGTCACCTGCCTTCGCCAGCAGGGCCATGAGGCCGTGCCGGCATCTCCAGATACGGGTGTCAACACGCTCACGGGCGAGGGCCTGGCCGACGTCCTCACCGGTGCGGCCGTCGTCGTCGACGTGTCGAATTCACCCTCGTTCGAAGATGCGGCGGTGCTGAAGTTTTTCAAGACGTCGACCGCCAATCTCCTCGCGGCCGAAGCGGCGGCGCGTGTGGGTCATCACGTTGCGCTATCGGTCGTCGGCAGCGACCGAATACCCGAGAGCGGCTATCTGCGTGCCAAGGTTGCCCAGGAGACGCTGATCCGAAACTCACCGATCCCGTACTCGATTATCCGGGCGACGCAGTTCTTCGAGTTTGCCAAGCGCATCGCGGACGAGGCGACCGTCGGGAATACGGTGCGCATCCCACCCGTGCTGTTCCAACCCATGGCGGCCACGGATGTCGCCAATGCGGTGTGCAGGGTCGCCGTGGGAGCGCCGCTCAACAGCGTCGTCGAGGTGGGAGGGCCGCAACAGTTTCGCTTTGACGAATTCATCAGGCTGGGTCTCAGCGCGCGCGACGACCACCGTGACGTGGTCGCCGACCCGCACGCCCGCTACTTCGGTGCGGAGCTGAGCGAGCGCATGCTGGTGCCGGACGCCGACGCCAGACTCGGCGAGATCCACTTCGACGAATGGCTCCGCCAGGCCACCGTCGCGGCCGCACGGGCATGAGGGAGCGGAGAGCGAGATGCGAATCCTCAATATTCCCGTGGCAGGGTTGGTGGCCGGCTTCCTCTGCGCGGTCAGCAGTCGGCTGACCGCGCAAGAGGCCGTGGTCACGCCCTTGATGATGAAAGAGCTGGCGGACGTGCCGGGTAAGGAAGCGCTGATGCTCATGGTGGAGTATCCGCCGGGCTCGTCGGACCCGGTTCACCGGCACAATGCCCATGCGTTCGTCTACGTCGTGGAAGGCTCGATCGTGATGCAGGTGAAGGGAGGCAAGCCGGTGACGCTGACGCCGGGACAAACATTCTATGAGGGCCCGGACGATATCCATGTCGTCGGCCGGAACGCGAGCAGCACCAAGCCGGCCAAGTTCCTGGTGCTGCTGGTGAAGAAGCAGGGCGCGCCGGCGCTGGTGCCGGCTGCACCGTGAGGAGTGAGGGGAGTGATGGGTAAGGGGCGAATCGAGGCATTCAGCGATGCGGTGCTGGCGATCATCATCACCATCATGGTGCTGGAGTTCAAGAGCCCGCATGATGCCGCGCTCGGTGCCCTTCGCCCGTTGCTCCCCGTGTTCCTGAGCTACCTGCTGAGCTTCATCTACCTCGGCATCTACTGGAACAACCATCATTACCTGCTGTATGTCACGCACCGCGTCAGCGCGGCCATTCTGTGGGCCAACCTTCACCTGCTGTTCTGGCTCTCATTGGTGCCGTTCGCCACCCGGTGGATGGGGGAGAATCACTTCGCGGCCGCCCCCATGGCACTGTACGGATTGATCCTGCTGCTCGCCGGGACGGCATATCTGTTCCTGCAACACGCGATTCTCGCTCAGGAGGGCGCGGACTCGCTGCTGGCGGCGGCGATAGGCCGAGATTGGAAGGGCAAGGTCTCGGTGCTGATGTACGGGGTGGCGATCCCGGTGGCGTTTCTCCGGCCGTGGATCGCGGGGACATTCTATGTGGTGGCAGCCCTGATGTGGCTCGTGCCCGATCGGCGCATCGAGCGGGCAGTCTCCCTTGCGCGGCCGGCCCCGTTGGCTGGAACTCAAGGCCGGGCAGGCGGATGAGGTAAACACAAAACCGCCGCCGAGCATCGCGAATCTCTCGACGGCGGTTTCCCCTTCCGGTCGAGCGCGCCGCGGCGCCCCCACATGCCAATTCTCCTCTCCTCGCATAATGTTCCGCTCATGGACCTACGCGACCGGCTCCAGCAAGCGCTGGGCTCGACCTATCTCGTGCAACGCGAGCTCGGGCAGGGAGGCATGTCCACGGTCTTTCTGGCCGACGACCCCAAGCACGAGCGTCAGGTGGCCGTGAAGGTCTTGAGGCCGGAGCTCGCCGCCGCCCTCGGCCCGGAGCGCTTCACCCGCGAGATCCGCATCGCCGCCCGGCTGCAGCACCCCCACATCCTGCCGTTGCTCGACTCGGGCCAGGCCGAAGGCTTCCTCTACTACGTCATGCCGTACGTGGACGGCCAGTCGCTACGGGAGCGGATCGCGCGCGAGGGCGAGCTGCCTGGTACCGGGACCAGCGGCACTTTCTTTTCACCAGCGACCGCAGTGTCCGCTACGAGCTCTACGTCCAGACCCGCGAGGGGAACGGCTGGGGGACTCCCACCCGGCTCACCCAGGATGGTGGCATCGGTTCCTTCCTGTCGCCGGACGGCCAGGGGATTCTCTTTCAACACCGGGATCGGATTGCATTTATCGCGTCGGCCGGCGGGAAGACCAACGACCTCGTGCTCTCGGGCCCGCTCGAGGGCCGAGAGGAGGAGATCGTCACCGCAGCCTGGGCCGAGGACAACCGTCACATCCTGCTCGCCATGGGCGCCGACTCCACGGGGGAGCAGCAGGTCTGGTCGATGCCGGTCGAGGGAGGCACCCCGCGGCTGCTGGTCCGCATGGACGACCGAAGTCTGCAATTCGGCCGAGGCTCGATGGTGGTGCGCGGCGGAGAGCTGTACTTCCTGATGCTCCGGTCCGAGAGCGACATATGGAGCGCGGAGCTGAACGATCGGTAACCGACGGGCCCCGGTCGAGGCGATGCTGGCAATCCGCCCCCGCCCGCGCCACATTCCAGGCCTCTCTACCCGGCACCCCTGTGACCGCAGTCGATTCGCCACTCGCCGCGGCCCTGGCTGGACGCTACTCGCTCGAGCGCGAGCTCGGGCAAGGCGGAATGGCCACGGTGTATCTGGCGCGCGATGTCCGACACGAGCGGCTCGTCGCCCTCAAGGTGCTCCGCCCCGAGCTCGCCGCCTCACTCGGGCCGGAGCGGTTTCTCCGCGAGATCAAGCTCGCCGCCCAGCTCCAGCATCCTCATATCCTGCCGCTCCATGACTCGGGTGAGGCCGCGGGTTTCCTGTATTACGTCATGCCCTACGTCGAGGGCGAGTCCCTCCGCGCCCGGCTTGCCCGTCAGGGCGAACTGCCCGTCCATGACGCGGTGAAGATCCTGATCGAGGTGACCGATGCCCTGGCGTATGCCCATGGGCGCGGCATCGTGCACCGGGACATCAAACCCGACAACGTGCTGCTCTCGGGTCGCCACGCGCTGGTGACCGACTTCGGCGTGGCCAAAGCCGTGAGTGAGGCCACCGGCAGACAGCAGCTCACCACGGCCGGCGTCGCGCTCGGCACACCGGCCTACATGGCCCCCGAGCAGGCCACCGCCGATCCCGGCATCGACCACCGGGCCGACCTGTACGCGCTGGGGGTGATGGGCTACGAGCTGATTGCCGGGCGCCCTCCGTTCACCGGGCGCACAAGCCAGGAGGTGCTGGCGGCACAGGTGACGCAGCCGCCGCCGCCACTCAGCGCGCAGCGGCCCGCCTGCCCACCGGTCCTCGAGTCGATCCTCATGAAGTGCCTGGAGAAGCGGCCGGCCGATCGGTGGCAGTCGGCCGACGAGCTGCTCGCCCAGCTCGAGCCGCTCGTCACGCCCAGCGGCGGGACGACGCCGGCGACTACCCGGCCGATCGAGGCCGTGGCGCCGCATGCGCGGCCGGCACCATGGCGCCGGTGGCTCGCCCCGGCGGCGCTGCTCCTCGCGCTCGCGGCCGTAGCGGCCTTCTTTCTCAGCCGCCCGCCGGCCGACCTCCGACTCGGCCGGCGGGTGCAGCTCACGCTCGATCCCGGCCTCGAGATCGACGCGGCGCTCTCGCCCGACGGCGAGCTCGTCGCCTACGCGGCGGGACCGCTGGGGGAGACCCGGCTCTACGTGCGGCAGGTGGACGGCGGAACGCCGGTGGCGCTGACGCGGTCGGGCGGCGGGTTCGCCCGGGTGCCGCGCTGGTCGCCCGACGGGCGGCGCATCCTGTATCTCTCGGAGCGCGGCCTCGAGGTCATGCCCGCCCTCGGCGGCCCCTCGAAGCTCGTCCTGGCGGTCGAGCGCGGCGCGTGGACGGACGGCGCCTGGTCGCCGGACGGGCGCTCGATCGCGTTCGCCCTGGGCGACTCGGTGTTCGTGCGGCCGCTGGAGGATGGCACCGCCCGGGCGGTCGCCCGGCTTCCCGAGGCGCACTCCTGCGCCTGGTCCCCCGATGCGCGCCGGCTCGCCTGCGTCTCGGGCAATTTGCCGTTCGTGACCAACGACGAGTTCGGCAATCACGCTGCCAGCAGCGTGTGGCTCGTGCCCGCCGACGGCGGCACTCCTCTCCGAGTCACCGATGACGAGGCGCTCAACATGAGCCCCACGTGGCTGCGAGCCGGCACGCTACTCTACATCTCCGACCGTGAGGGCGGCCGTGATCTGTACCGACTCCCGCTCAACGGTGCCGGACGCCCGACCGGCGATGCTGCACGGCTCACCACCGGTCTCAACGCGGCCCGGGTGAGCGTCGCGGCCGATGGACGGCGGCTCGCGTACGCGGCCCTTACCGAGAGCGGCAACGTCTGGTCGCTTCCGATCCCGGGCACCGGCGTCGGAAGCGTGCGCCAGGCGGAGCCGGTCACCACGGGCACGCAGGTGATCGAGGGCTTTGACCTGTCGCACGACCGCCGGTGGCTCGCCTTTGATTCCGACCGCGGCGGCACGCCGCAAGTGTACCGGATGGCTGTCGCCGGGAGCGGCGAGGTCGAGCAGCTCACCTCCGGCGCCGAGCCCGCGTTCGCTCCGGTCATCTCCCCCGACGGTCGGGAGATCGCCTATCACGCTTTCCAGGGCGGCACGCGGCAGGTCTTCGTCATGCCCGCCGAGGGAGGTCGACCGAGCCAAGTGACGACCGGGAGCGGTCAATATCAGAACCCGGAGTGGTCGCCCGACGGCCGAACGCTGGCCGTCGTCCTGGGTTACCGGACCCCTGCGCAGAAGCTCGTGCTCGTCACCCGCGACGACCGAGGCCGCTGGGGCGCGCCCCGCCAGGTGCTGGCGCAGGGGATGCTCGGCGTCTGGGCGCCGGAAGGCCGCTCGCTGCTCACTGCCACGGGCGTGGTCGGGCTCCCTCGCGCGCTGACGGTCGTCCCCTCGGCTGGAGGAGGCGACCCCCGCGCTGTGCTCGCGGTGCGCGACCCGGCGACGGATGTGGCGCCGGCCGGTTTCAGCGGGTGGGCCTGGTCGACTGACGGACGGGCGATCTATTTCGCGGGCCTGGACCCGCGCGACCGGAGCGTCGCCGTCTGGCGCCTGCCCGCCGAGGGCGGGGTACCCCGGCTTGTGATGCGCTTCGACGATCCCAACCACCGGTGGTCCCCGGTCACCGGCCTCCGGGTGCGGGGCGACCGTTTCTATTTCAACCTCGGCGACCAGCAGAGCGACCTCTGGATGGCGGAGATCGCGGGCTCACCATGACCGCCGGCAGCATCGGGGGCCAGAAGGACGCCATGGTCCGCGTGCTCGAGCTGGTCGCTCACTGATCAGAGGCCATGCGGACCCGGCGGCTGGTACAGCCGGCGATTCCTCGAGTCGACATTCCCTGCCTGGCGGCCCGTTCCCCCGCGAAACACTTTCCCACCTGCCCGCGTACGTAAGCCGTCCCGCCACCCTGGAGTCCCATGCTCCTCGCCCTCGTGACGGCGATGTTGGTCCAGACCCCGCCGCTGCCTCATCGAGTCCTGATCCGGGATGTCACCATCGTCTCGCCGGAGCGGAAGGCTCCGCTGCAGCACGGGTACGTCGTCCTGGAGAATGACCGGATCGCCGCGGTGGGCCACGGCACGCCGCCCGTGGCCCCCTGGGATTCGGTCGTCGTCGGCCGGGGCCGGGTGCTCATCCCTGGATTGATCGACGGGCACACCCATCTCGCGGTGACCGCCGGAATGCCGCTCCCGGTGCCGCCGGAGCTCCGGTCGCTCGCGGCCGCCTACGCCGAGCAGTTGCCGCGGAGCTATCTCTATTCGGGGTTCACCACGGTGATCGATCTGATCGTGTTCGATCGAGCCTTCCTCAATCGGTTCAAGGCAGCGCCCCTCCACCCGGACAGCTACGACTGTGGCCCCGCGCTCGCACTGGCGAACGGCTACCCGATGGCGATGTCCTCCCAGAATTTGCGCTGGGACCTCTTCCCCAACTTTCTCTGGGATCCCCGTCAGCGGGATTCGATCCCCAGCCGGTTCCGACCCGAAGATCATACACCGAAGGCGACCGTGGCTCGGGTGGCAGCCGATGGCGGGGTCTGCGTCAAGACCTTCGAGGAGCACGGGTACGGCCCCGTGAGAAACCTGCCGACGCCCACGCTCGAGATGATCCGAGCGGTGGTTCGGGAGAGCCATGCCCGTGACCTGCCCGTGCTTATGCACGCGAACACCCTCGCGGCCTGGCGGTTCGCCGTCCACGCGCGAGTGGACGTGATCGCACATGGGATGTGGAACTGGGACGAGTTCGAGCACACTGGTGAAGAGCTGCCGGCGCCGATCCGCGCGCTGCTCGACACCGTCGCCGCGCGCCGGATCGGCTTCATGCCGACACTTCGCGTGATCGACGGACTGGGCGACATGTACGATCCCGCGTTTCTGGACAATCCCCGCTTGGCCCGGGTGCTCCCGTCGTCGCTCATCGCCTGGTACCAAACGCCCGCCGGGCAGTCGTTCGCGGCCGAGATGCGCCGTAACTTCGGCAAGGCGAGCAACGAGCAGGTCCGCGGGATCTTCCGCCATGTGGCCGACCACGGGGCGACGGCCACTCGCTACCTGGTGTCGCACGGCGGCCGGCTGGTCTTCGGCACCGACACCCCCTCGAGTCCGACCTACGGGAATCCGCCGGGGCTGAACGGCTTCCTGGAGCTCGAGCGGCTCGCCGGGGCCGGCGTGCCGCTGCCTCGACTCCTGGGGGGCGCCACCATCGAGGCGGCAAGGGCCTTCCACCTCGACAGCCTGTATGGGACCGTCGAGGCCGGCAAGGTTGCCAACCTGGTGTTGCTCCGAGCCAATCCGTTGGAAACGGTCGAGGCCTACGACGCGATTGACCAGGTCGTCGTGCGAGGCAAGGTACTCGATCGGTCCGTCCTGGCCGCCCGGTGATGGGTTACGGCTGACCGGCCCTCTTTCGTGCCTCGCCGACGGTGTTTCGAACGGCACGGTCCAGCCTGTAGTACAGGTCCCATGCCTCGTTGGCGAGGGCGTCCAGGTTGGGCTCGGCCCGTATCGCATCGTCGGTCGCTCGGATGGCATACAAGCTCGCCGCCAGGGCGATCACCACATCATTCTTGTCCTCGGCCATTGCTCATCTCCTCCGTTGCGATACTCGCCATAGTTGCCTCCTGTGGTGAAGAAGGCACGCGGCCGCAGTCAGGGCAGTGCCGTGTGTCACCTCGCTGACGGACCCGGCGCGGGAACCCCAGCCGCATCCCGTCGGTTAGGCCTGCATGTCGAATATCGAACTGGGTCTGGACACCTTCGGTGACGTCACGGCGGACGCCGGCGGACGTCCCCACCCCCACGCCCGCGTCCTGCGCGACGTCCTAGCCGAGGCCGAGCTCGCCGACCAGTTCAACGTCGACTTCATCGGCCTCGGCGAGCACCACCGCCCCGACTTCGCCATCAGCGCCCCCGAAGTCCTCCTGGCCGCCATCGCCACCCGCACCAGCCGCATTCGGCTCGGCACGGCGGTGACGGTACTGAGCACCGACGACCCCGTCCGGGTCTACGAGCGGTTCGCCACTCTGGATGCCGTCTCCCACGGCCGCGCCGAGGTGATCCTCGGCCGTGGCTCGTTCACCGAGTCGTTCCCCCTCTTCGGCTTCTCGCTCGAGGACTACGACGACCTGTTCGAGGAGAAGCTCGCCCTCTTCGCCGCAATCCGCGACGCCGACCGCACCGGCCGGCCGATCCATTGGCAGGGTCGGGTGCGCCCGCCGGTCGAGGTCGCCTCGGTCACGCCCCGGGTCGAGCGGCCGCCGCTCAGCACCTGGGTGGGCGTGGGCGGGAGTCCCGAGTCGGTGGTCCGCGCCGCGCGCTACGGCTTCCCATTGACGCTCGCCATCATCGGCGGCGACCCGCGCCGCTTCGCGCCCTACGTCGAGCTCTACTACCGGGCCCTCGGCCAGCTCGGGCATGAGAAGCTGCCGGTCGGAGTCCACTCACCGGGACATATCGCCGACACCGACGCCGGCGCGCGCGACGAGCTCTGGCCGCACTACGAGGTCATGCGGAACCGGATCGGCGGCGAGCGTGGCTGGCCCCGGACCAGCCGGGCCGAGTTCGAGCACGAGATCGCGGCGGGGTCGCTCTACGTCGGGTCGCCCGAGACGGTGGCTCGGAAGATCGCGGCCACCGTGGGCGCGCTCGGTGCGTCGCGGTTCGATCTCAAGTACAGCGCGGGGACGCTGCCGCACGAGGCGATGATGCGGAGCATTGAGCTCTACGGGCGAGAGGTGATGCCGCGGGTGCGCAGGCTGGCCGCCGAGGTCAAGCCGGACGAGTTCGAGAGAGGGACGCCGACTCAGGCAGCGCAAGCGTGATGCGCAGGCGAAGGCGGCGGCCGAGGGGCGGCCTCGGTCGCGGTAGGTCCGTCAATCCGCTATCCCGATCTCCTCGCGTATGGTCTCCCGCCGCCCGATCGCCGCCAGCATCGCGTGCGCCACGTCCGCTCGCGAGACGACGTTCCCGCCCTTCAGATTCCGTCCCATCGCCGTCCGGTACGCCCCGGTGAGCTTTCCGTTAGTGAGCAGCGGCGGCCGGAAGATCGTCCAGTCCAGCTCGCTCTCCCGGAGGACGTCCTCCATGAGCGCGAGATCGGTGTACCGCTCGCGCAGCACGGTCCTGAAGAACGGAGTGCCGAGGTTCCTCATGAAGAACCCCTCGCCAGGGTCGCGGCTCGGCGGGTGCGGCCGGCTGGGCGACGGCATGGTCGAGATCGGCGCCGCGCTCACCACGATGATCCGCCGGACCCCGGTCGCCTGCATCGCCGCGACGATCGCGCCGGTCCCGTGCTCCGCCACGCCCGCCTTGGCCATCGGTCTCGGCCCCACGCCCGACAGCACGGCATCGGCGCCGGCCACCGCTGACTCGAGGACCCTCGGCTCGGGCAGATCGAGGTCCGCCGTGACGACTCGCGTACCGTTCAGGCCGGCGGCCAGCTTGCCGGGATTTCGGACCGCCACCGTCACCTCGTGACCGGCGCCGAGGGCTTGCCGGAGCAGCTCCGCGCCGATCCCTCCGGTCGCCCCGAAGATCGTGAGCTTCATCGCTCGCTCCTCGCCACCTGCGCCGCGCGCCGGCCGGCGCCGAGAGCCGGCCGTGAGAGCGCGATGCCCAGCACCAGCGCGATTCCCATCACCGCCAGCGCTCCGCCCCAGCTCGGCCGGACCGACATCAGGAACACGATGCCCAGGAGGAGCGCGCTCCTCGTCCACAGAGACACGATCAGCGCGGGGTCGTTCACTTGTTGGCGCAGCGTCGGCGATAACGATCCGCCCTCGGCGGGCAGCGCTCGCGCGATGGCCGCCGCCCTCCGGCCACCGACCGCGCCGCCGACCGCGGCGACGACCACCATGCCGCCGAGCGCCACGAGGATCCACGCCTGCGGCCCCCAGCGGGTGGCGCTCATGTAGATGCCCGAGGCGAGGATGAGAAGGGCCGACGGCCCTCCGACGGTTCGCGGCGCGGCCAGCAGCCTGAGCCATTCCCGGACCTGAGTCGTGCCGGCGGCGCGTCTGAGATTGGTGAGCCCTGTCCACTCGAGACCGATGGCCGCGAAGATCCCGAGCGCACCGACGACGTGCAGGAACACAGCTATGGAATACAGCGACATGATTCGCCCCTTTCGGCTGTCACCCCTCATGACAGGACAGCCGCTGGATCTGTGACACCCGCGGCGGGGCGCTAGGACGGAACGGGGAGGGACCGGAGCTTGTCGGGGTTGCCGATGGCGTAGATGGTCTGAATCCGGCCGTCGCGGATGTCGAAGATGAGCGCGGACAGCGGCCGGCCGCTCACGTAGGCCACGAAGCCCGGCTGCCCGTTGATCTCGGTGGGCCGGACGACGGTCTCCCTCGGCACCAGGCGCTCCATGACGCCGAGGGCAAACCGGGCGACGGACGACGCGCCGTGCACCGGCTTGAGAGCGGCGCCGGGCACCTTGCCGCCGCCGTCTCCCCACAGAGTGATGTCCTCCGCCAGCAGCGCGACGAGGCCCTCCATGTCGCCCGCGAACGAGGCTTCCGTGAACTTCTCCACCAGACGCTTCGCCTGGGCGGGATCGGCCTCGAAGCGCGCCTGCGGCGAGCCCACCCGCTTCCGTGCGCGCGCGACGAGCTGGCGGCAGTTCGCCTCGGTCTTGTCCAGCACCCGGGCGATCTCGGCGTACTCGAAGTCGAACACCTCGTGCAGCAGGAACGCCGCCCGCTCGACCGGCCCCAGCCGCTCGAGCAGCAGGAGGAACGCCATCGAGAGCGATTCTGCCAGCTCCACGGTATCGCGGGGTTCCTCGGTCACGAGCGGTTCCGGCAGCCAGGGCCCGACATAGATTTCGCGCTTGGTCCGCGCGGCACGCAGCTGGTTGATGGCGAGCCGCGTGACGATGGTGGTGAGATACGCCCGCGGCGAGCGGACCTCGGTCTCCTTGGCCTCCTCCCAGCGGAGGTAGGCCTCCTGGACCAGGTCTTCCGCATCCATCACGCTGCCGAGCATCCGGTAGGCGATGGAGAAGAGCATCGGTCTTACCGAGGCGAATACGTCTGCGCGCGTGTCCATCTTCCTGAAACATGACACGGACGGCCCGCGGTGTGTGACATCGCCCTCCCGGACGGCCGCCGCCGAGGATCGAGTATGACCAGACTGGATGACGTGACCGCGGCCGAGGATCGCTTCTTCACCGCGCTGCTCGAGGGTGACGGCAACGCGCTTCGGGCGCTCCTCACGCCCGACTTCGTGCTGGTCGACGTGATGACGGGATCGGAGATTCCCGGTCCCGTGCTGGTGGATCTGGTCGGCGGCGGGCAGCTCGTGTTCGAGGGGGTCGAGCGGATCGATTCACGGGTCCGCGGCTACGGCTCCGCGGCGGTGGTCACCGGGCAAACTCGCATGCGGGGCCGATACCAGGAACAGTCCTGGTCGGCGCACAGCCGCTACACCCACGTCTACGTCCAGGGCGACACCGGGTGGCGGCTCGCGTCGGCCCAGGGCACTCCGATCGCGGCCGCTCCGCCGGCGTAGGGTCACCGGCCTGACCTCGTCCGGGTCCGGTGGTCGCCTTCATGATCTGGTGCCGAGTCGGGCGGAGCCTTGAGCACCAGATTCCGCGGGTCCACGATGACGCGTGCGGGGGTGCCGGGCAGGGACAGGGGGAAGCGCTGGGACGCGAGGCTGTCGCGCACCACCAGCGTGGTGTCTCCCCGCGGCGTGCTGATCCGGAGCTCGAGCGGCATGGTGACCGGCCGCGGCCCGAGCTGCCTGACGACGACCTGGCCCGTCCACCGGCCGGCGCCGGCCCCCTCGAGCGTCGCGCGATAGGACGGCTGCAGGCTGTCGCGCAGCCATTCGTCGAAGAACCACGCCAGTGGAGCACCATACGCCCGCTCGCAGGCCCGCTCGAAGTCGGCCGTGGTGGCGGTGCCGTAGGCGTGATCGGCCAGGTAGCTCCGGATCGCCCCGAAGAACCGGGCGTCCCCCATCAGGTGGCGGAGCATGTGGAGCACCCACGCACCCTTCTGGAACTGGGTCGCGGTGAACAGCCGGCTCAGGTCGGCCGTATCGGGGACGACGATGCTGCCCTCATAGGACGGCTGGTAGAAGCTCGCCAGCGCCGCGGTGTAGGCCGAATCGCCGCCCTCCCGCTCACGCCACAGCGCGTAGGCGTAGGTGGCGAAGCTCTCGTGCAGCCACACGTCCGACCAGCTCCGCGCGGTGACCAGGTTGCCGAACCACTGGTGCGCCAGCTCGTGAGCCACGATCCAGTCGTTGCGGTGATCGCCGGTGATGAGGGCGGCGCCGTAGCTCGGCAGGGTCTGGTGCTCTCGGAAGCTGTGGAGGGGAAACTCGGCGATGCCGTACTTCTCCCGCACGAAGGGATACTCACCGAACAGTGCGGCGTAGTGCGGCAGGATCCGCCGGACCACCGAGAAGTCGCGCTCGGCCTTGGCCCGGTCCTCCGGATAGACGAAGAACAAGAGCGGCATCGCCCTGCCCCCGGAGGGTCGGTACTGGTCTCGGATCACGGCGTAGCGGGCGACGGCCACGGAGATCACGTCGGGGTAGATCGGATAGCGGACGGCCCATCGGAAGGTCCGGCCGCCCGCGGTGGCCGAGCTGTCGCGCAGCGTGCCGTTGGAGGCGGCCGTGAGTCCCTCGGGCACGGTGATGGCGATATCGGCGCTGTCGGCTTTGTCGGCGGGAGTATCCTTGGACGGCCACCAGCTCCGCGCGCTGTACGGCATGCCGTACGAGGCCACGGCCGGACTGCCGGCACGCGACGTGAAGCGGAGGCCTCCCGCCGGGCGGCCTCGATAGTACACGACGACGTCGAGCGGCGCGCCCGCCGGGCGCGCCGGCGCCGGCGTGATGGAGAGTCGCCCGCCCGAGTGCGTGTACCGGACGCGCGCTCCCGCCTCGAGCACGGAGTCCACCCGCAGGGAGTCCGACAGGTCGAGCCGCAACACCGCTGCTGAGTCCGTCGTCGGCCTCGCCTGGACCCGCACCATGCCCGCGACGGACTCGGTGGCCGGAGAGAGCCGGAGCGCGAGATCGTACCAGGTCACGTCCCAGCCAGTCGAGTCGGGTGGGGGCCGATGCTGTGCTTGCAGCGGCGCGGCCGCAAGGGCAAACGCCGCAACGACGGCGTGGCACCATCGTATGCTCTTGGTGGCCCTCATGTTCACCGGACGGGGGCGGTGGGCTGGAAGTGTCAGGCGCCCCGCCGCGTGTGACAGGGCTTACCGCCGTACTCCTCGTGCCGACGTATCCAGATAAGCAGCTGATTTCGGGAGGTGCGGCATGCGAATCTTCGTCACAGGCGCCAGCGGCGTCATCGGCCGGCGGGTCGTCCCTCAACTGGTCGCGGCCGGTCATCAGGTATCGGCCGTGGTCCATAGTCCGGCAAAGCACGGTAAGCTCGAGGCGCTCGGCGCCCGAGCTGTGTCGGTGGACCTGTTCGACGGGACATCCATCGCTCGCTCGGTCGCCGGCCACGACACGGTGATCAACCTTGTCACCCATATCCCCCATTCCACCGCCAAGCTGCTGCTGCCGGGAGCCTGGCGCGAGAATGACAGGCTCCGGCGGGACACGTCCCGTCTCCTGGTGGACGCGGCGATCGCCACCGGCGTTTTGCGGTTCATCCAAGAATCGTTCGCGCCGGTGTATGCCGGGCAGGGCGACGCCTGGATCACGGAGGCGTCCCCGCTCAGACCGGTCCGGTACAACCGGACGGTGATCGACGCCGAGCAGTCGGCCGAGCGGTTTGCCCGAAGCGGAGGCCGTGGCATCGTGGTTCGCTTCGCGGGGTTCTACGGGCCGGACTCCACCCAGCTCGGCGATATGCTCCAGAGCGTCCGCCGCGGAATGCTCCCGCTGCCGGGAGATCCCGAGGCCTACTTCTCCTTCGTCTCTCACGACGACGCGGCCGCCGCGGTGGTCGCGGCGTTGTCGCTCGGCTCGGGGGCGTACAACGTCGTGGACGACGACCCGGTCACCCGCCGGGTGCTGGGGGATACGCTGGCCGCCCTGCTCGGCGTGAAGCCACCGCGCCGTCCGATACCCAGATGGATCCCCCGAATCCTCGGGTCGATCGGCGAGCTGATGTCCCGGTCGCAACGGATCTCCAACCGCAGGCTTCGAGAGGCCGGCGACTGGCGCCCGCGATATCCCAGCATTCGTGAGGGTCTTCGCGCGACGCTGGAGCAGCGGCGGAAGGCGGCGTAGACACTGAACGCTTCAGTCTTCTCCGCTGCCGGCGCGGCATTCGCACTAGGAGTGCTTGGATCGGGCCCGTGGAGCATCGACGGCCCGCGCGGCTAATCACCCGCCGTACTCGTCGTGCCGGCGCATCCAGAAGCTGGTCTCGTTGCGCCCCTTGGGTGCGCGGTCGAGCCATTGGTACATGAGCCAGAGACCGTCCACGCCACGCGCGAACGCCGAATAGGTGTGATAGACGGCGCCGTCCTCGAGCGCGAACGCGCTCATGCCCGGCCGCTCGCGGGTATACGTCAGCACGTCGGTGCCGGTCGTCGCCGCCACCTGTGCCACCGGTCCCTCATCTCCGCGCTTCTCCCACTGCTTCGCGTCCTTCCCCGCCAGCGCCTCGGGTGACGGTTCCTCGCGCTGGTAGTTGTAGACGATGGTGCCCTCGCGCTGCTGCGCCTCGGTGAAGTAGACGTTGAAGTCCGGGTTGAAGTCGGTGCCGAGTGCAGACGCCCATGGGAACATCCATCCCATCCGCTTCTTGTAGGCCTGCAGCTTGGCCAGCGGCGCCCGCGACACCGCCATCATCGTGACGTCGTGGTTGGCCAGGTGTGTCACGATGCCGTTGAAGCCGTCGGCGATCGACGAGCACGCCGGACAGCCCGCCGTGTAGTCGGGGCCGAACATGAAGTGGTAGATCAGGAGCTGCGAGCGCCCTCTGAACAGCTCGGCGAGCGTGGCTGGGCCCTCGTCGGTGTCGAAGCGATAGGTCTTGTCCACCCGGACCCAGGGCAGCTCCTGCCGCTGGCGGGCGACCTCATCGCTCCGATGGGTCAGGTCCTTTTCGGCCTCGAGCAGCTTGAGCCGGGCCGCGAGCCATTCGTCCCGGGTGCCGGTGGCGTGGCCGGGTTGGGTACTGGTCATGCTTTTGGGCATCGTCCGACTCCCTTTCTGTTCAGTGCTGAGGCCCTCATCCCTTTCGCAGCGGCCGGAAAAACGCTCGGATCTCCTCCGCCAGCGCCGCCGGCTCCTCCAGCGCGGCAAAGTGTCCGCCGCGCGGCATCGTCGTCCACCGCTGCACGTTGAAGAACCGCTTGGCCCATTCACGCGGCGGGCTGGAGATGTCCTTGGGGAACATCGCGAACCCCGCCGGGGTCTTGGACGACCCCACCCATTCCTTCGCCTTCTCCTTGGTCCAGCGCACGGCGCCGGCCCGCATCACGTCGTGATAGGGCTGGAATGCGGAGCCGATGGTGCCGGTCAGCCAGTAGAGCATGATGTTGGTGAGCAGCTCGTCTTTGGTGTAACTCCGCTCGACGTCGCCGCCGCAGTCGCTCCACGCCCTGAACTTCTCGACGATCCACGCGGCCAGACCAGCCGGCGAGTCGAGCAATCCCGGCGACGCGGTGCGCGGGCGGGTACCCTGGATCATCGCGTAGGCGCCCTCCTCCCGTTGCCAGCGCTCGTTGTGCTCCAGGTAGCGCCGCTCGGCGGCGCTCGGATCGCTCGGCTTCTGGAAGATGTGCCAGAAGGGCACGTCGGTGAGATGGATGCCCACCACCGATCCGCCGTGGCTCCGGCCGAGCTGCTCGGTGACCGTGCTGCCCCAGTCGCCGCCGTGGGCCCCGAAGCGCTCGTAGCCCAGCGCCTCGGTCATGAGCTGGTGCCAGAGGTCGCCGAAGCCGAACAGTCCGCCGCCCGCGGTGCGCGCCTCCGAGAACGCGTATCCCGGCAGGCTCGGCACCACCACGTCGAAGGCATCCGCCGCATCGCCACCGTGTGCCGCGGGGTCGGCCAGCAGCGGGATCAGCTTCGAGAAACGAAAGAACGAGTCGGGAAAGCCGTGCGTGAGCAGGAGGGGCATGCGATCGGGGCCGCTGCCCCGCTGGTGGATCAGGTGAAGTCGGGTGCCGTCCACCTCAACGCGGAACTGGGGGAAGCGGTTGAGCGCCCGCTCCTGCGCCCGCCAGTCGAAGCGGTCGCGCCAGTAGAGCACGAGCTCTCGGAGATAGGCCGGGCTCGTGCCAGCGTCCCAATCATCGGTGTCGTCCTCCGATAGCCGTGTAGTCCGAAGCCGCTGCGAGAGGTCCTCCAGGGCCTCGTTGGCCACCGCGATCTCGAACGGCTCGAGCCGGGTTGCGATGCTCGCCATAGGTGCCTCCTATGGTCAAGAACGCTCGCGGGCGCGGGCAGGGCAGTGGCTTGGATCACGTCGCTGATGAACGGCCGGCGATCGCACTGTCGATCGAGAACGCCCCGGGACCGATGAGTGCGAGGGAAGCCGCCGCCGCGCAGAGCAGGAGCTCGAGCTCCGGGCCGTCCGGAGCGAAGAAGCCGCCTTTGAGTTTCACGAGCAGGATCGCCCCGAGCATATCGATCGCGAGCCCCAGCGCCGCCAGTCGGGTCAGGAGCCCGAGGATGAGCGCGAGGCCGCCGAGGAACTCGACCAGCGCCACCAGCGGACCGGTCACGCCGGGAAGCGGCACGCCCATATGCGCGAAGGCGCCGCTGACACCGGCGAAGCCGTAGACAAAGAGCTTCTGCCCGCCGTGGGCGGCGAAGATGATGCCGGTCACGACCCGAAGCACCGCGAGGCCGGCGCTGAGCTGTCGCGAGATGGGAGTGATGAGCGCGTTCATGCGTGCCTCCGATGGCGTGACTGTCCCGACCTGCTCGGCTAGCTTCCCCAGCATGGAAAACATACCTGAAGTCTGGCTGCGCGGACCGATGCCGGGCATCCAGCCGTATCTCCAGCCGGCCGCGCACACTCTGCAACAGGTCCGCGAAGACATCGAGCCCGTCGTCCAGGGCCTCACAACGGAGCAGTTGTGGCATCGACCCGGTGGCGCCGCCGCCATCGGATTCCACCTGCACCACTTGCCGGGCAGCCTCGAGCGCCTTCTCACCTACTCGCGCGGCGAGAGCCTCTCAGCCGACCAGATGTCACGGCTCGCGTCGGAGCGGACGGTACACGAGGATCGGCCCGGCCTCGATGCCCTCGTCACCCGGCTCACCGGCGGGATCGAGGATGCGCTCGACTATCTGCGAACGATTCCCTCGGAGGCGTTGCTCGCGCGCCGGGATGTGGGCCGCAAGAAACTTCCATCGACCACAATGGGCCTGGTCTTTCATGCCGCGGAGCACTCGTCGCGCCACGCCGGCCAGATCGTCACCCTCGCAAGGGTCGTCCGAAGCCCCTGAGGGCCCGCTACCGTCGCGTCCGGGCCCGCACGTCCGCGAGCCAGTTCTCGGCCTCCACGACGGTGGGCGCACCCGCCGCCGGGTCCGCCCCCCCAGGGACGCGGGAAGACGAGCCCCCTGCCTCCCCGGCAGCACGTCGTACACCTGGTGAAATCGATCCTGCGGGAAGACCACGCCACTCAGCAGCGGCTTGATATCGGTCTCTGGAGACCAAGGCGAGTGGAATAAACGCTCTCACTTCGGATCGCGCTGGCCGCAGTGTCGCTCATTTCGTATGCTGCCGCAGCGCGGCACGCTCCGCCATCGCCTGGTCCAGCATGGGCCTGAGGGGCGGATCGCTCTCCCGCCAGAGAGTGAGAAACTCATCATAGAGTCTGGCGGCTTCCTGCGGGTGACCGAGT
>DATAOI010000030.1 GCA_036265815.1 Gemmatimonadales bacterium | reverse complement strand
TCAACTCCAGTCTCGAAGGTAACGTCAGACGCGCGATCGATTTCCATGAAGGCGACGAAGTCGATGCGGATGCGTTCAAGACGCTCGTGCGCGCGGCCGTAGCCCTGAACGAGTCCTGATTCAGCGGATGGCGGCGGCTAGAAAGAAGGCGAAAGTCGCAAAGAAGCGCGCCGCGAAGCCGCGCCTGCTCTCCGGCGGCAATCCTCAGATCGCGAAGGCGTATGGCGATGCGCCGGTGCAGGCCTATATCGCAGCGATGCCGGGCTGGAAGAGCGACGTCGGGCGCCGCCTCGACGCGCTCATCGTGCGAACCGTCCCCGGCGTGCGCAAGGCAGTCAAATGGAACTCGCCCTTCTATGGCATCGAGGGCCGGGGCTGGTTCCTCAACTTTCATTGCTTCACGAAGTACATCAAAGTGGCTTTCTTCCGAGGCGCGTCACTGCGCCCTCTTCTCCCCGGCAACTCCAGACACAAGGAAGTGCGCTACCTCGACATCCACGAGGACGATCAGCTCGACGAGGAGCTCGTGGCGAGGCGGATTCGGCGGGCATCGGAGCTGCCCGGCTGGGTCCCGTAGCGCCGGCAAAGTCCCATAGAGCCGGCAGCATCCCGCAAAGCACTCCCTCAGTGTGCACCGACCGGCCGGCACAGAGTGCAGGCAGCCTCCCGTCGCGGCCGCTTCATCGTCTGGCAATCATGACTCCAGGGTAAGTTACCTAGTGCGGGAAACTTACCTATGTGCTATGACATTGCCTCCCAGGAACTTAGACGACGCCGCTCTCTTGACCTCTCAAGGGCTGAGCCCTAGCGTACGGGGTGATCCCGTCACTGGTCTCTTCGGTCCCCCCACGCTCCGGCCGCTCCCCACTGGAGCTGGCCGCCATCCGCCGCGTCCGCGACGACGTGGCGGCCTTTCCCGCGTCCCTGGTCGTCTCGCTCCTCCTCTGGCCCGAGACCATCGCCGACTGGGCCCGGGCACAGCAGGTGACTCCGCCCCTGGTACACAATGCGCTGGCCGGCCGGAAGCCGTTCGTCCGGGTTCGGCAGGCGCTGGCGGAACGGCTCGACGTGCCGACGACGGTGCTCAGCGCGCTGATCGAGACCCGGTGTCCCGTGCCCCGTACGGTTCGACCCCCCGTGCCCCCGGTGGCGTTGGAGAGCGGTGCGGCGGCGCGGGACCAGGGATGGACCTGGCATCCCGCCGCGGGCGAGCGTCCCCAGCGGCGCGATGGCAGCAATCCGCTGGAGCGGAAGGTGATCTACCGGGTGGCCCTGGATATCGCGACGCTCCCTGCCTCGCTCGTGGTCCAGCTCATCCTGCATCCCACCACGCTGGCCGCCTGGTGCCGGATGCAGGCATTCCCTCCGTCGGTGGTCTACGCCCTTCTGGCCGGCACTCAGCGCGCCGCTCGGGTGGAGGCGGCGCTGGCTCGCGGCCTGCGCGTGGAGCCGGCCGTGCTCCGGGCGCTCATCGACGCGCCGCTTGGCCTGCCGCTGCCGCCCGCGCCACCGGATCCAGAGCCGGTGCCCGAGCGGCCACTCAGGCGTTCCGTGCCCCGGCAGCCAAGCCCGCTTCAGCTCCGGCTCGATCTCGATCAGAAATGATCTCGCCGGGTTGAGGCCGTCGAGCGCCTCGGTGCTTGACTCCCACGACATACTCCCCGATGTTTCCGTCCCCCTCGAGCCACTGCAGCACACTCCGCCCATTCCCAAGCACACGGCCGGAGCCTTTCTGAGGTTGCCTCGTTGAGCTCTTCCACCACCCGCGGCCCGTCGACCGTTCTCCTGGTCGAGGACAATCCTGCCGACACGTTCCTTGCCCGACGGATTCTGGCCGAAACCGATGATCCCACGCCGGCGGTGGAGACAGAGGACCGTCTGGCGGGCGCCATTCAGCGGCTCGCCCGAGGTGGGGTGGACGTGGTCGTGCTCGATCTCGGCCTTCCCGACAGCAAGGGGCTCGAATCGTTCGAGCGGCTCAGCCGCGAGGCACCGAGCGTGCCGCTGGTGATCCTCAGCAGCTTGGAGGATCAGGCGATCGCGGCCGAAGCTGTGCGGCGCGGCGCGCAGGATTTCCTGGTGAAGGGACGGTTCAACGGCGGCGTGCTGAGCCGCACGCTGCGCTACGCGATCGAGCGGCACCGGCTGCAGTCGCAGATCTTCGCGCTGTCGTTGACGGACGAGCTGACCGGCCTCTCCAACCTTCGCGGCTTCGAGGGCCGGGTGCTCGACGATCTCCGGCGGGCCAAGCGCCAGCAGAGCGAGCTGGTGCTCGGATTCGCCCGGTTGGAAGGACTCCGGACGATCAACGAGCGGTACGGCCGGGTCGAAGGCGATCGGCTGGTGCGCGACACCGCGACCATCCTGCGCTCGACCTTCCGCGAGACCGACGTTTTGGCGCGACCCGGCGGTGACCGCTTCACCATTCTCTTGCGCGACGCAGGATGTCACTCCACCGAACAGGCGCGTCACCGATTGGTGGGCCACCTGGACGACTACAACTCCTGCCTGGATCGCCCATTTCAGGTCTCCATCCGGCTCAGATTTTCCCGACAGGTGCCAACCCGGGAGGAGACGCTGGAAAACCTCCTGCGGTGCGCCGACATGGCGCTGCGCTCAGACCAGGACCAGACTCGCCATGCACCAACGCCCTGACCCGAGGAGAGCTGCGGCGGTCGCCGTACCCGCCAGCGACGAGATGCGTTCCCGTCCGGCCTCGGCGGACCATGCCGACCGGCGAATGACGGTGCTCGTCGCCGAGGACGAAGCCGAGATCCGCTCGCCACTGCGCCGGCTGCTCGTGGCGCAGGGGTTTCGGGTGCTGGATGCGGCCGATGGACCAGGCGCGCTGCAAATCTCCGAACGCCACGAGGGGACGATTCACCTGCTGCTCACGGACATTCTCATGCCGGGCATGAACGGCGGAGAGCTGGCGCGCCGCCTCCTGCTGGTCCGACCGGCGCTCCGAGTCATCTTCATGTCCGGCTACAGCGATGAGGCAATCACCACCAACGGCATGCTCACGCCGGGCGCGAAATTTCTGCAGAAACCGTTCAGCATCGAGGAGCTGGCCTGCCGGCTCCGTGAGGCGCTGGACTGACTCACTCCCCACACCGGTCGGCGGGTTTCCGCACCCTGTCGCGTCACCGCGGGTAGGCGATCCCATCGCTTCACACCATGCTCGAGTGTCTGAACGGAATCGGTCGCCCAACCGAGTAGATTTCTTCGTGTGACGAGCGCACCCGTGTCCTCCTCCCCTGCCGTGGCCCAACTCGAGCGTGCCCTGCACGCGCGCTTCGGCCTGAGCGCCTTCCGTCCCGGCCAGCGGGAGGCGGCAGAGGCGGTGATCGAGGGTCGCGACGTGGTAGCGGTCATGCCGACGGGCGCGGGGAAGTCCCTCTGCTTCCAGCTGCCGGCCCTGCTGCTGGGTGGTCTCACCGTCGTCGTGTCGCCGCTCATCGCGCTGATGAAGGACCAGGTGGACGGATTGCGTGCCCGAGGCATTCCGGCGGCCGCGCTCCACTCCGGTCTCTCGCCAGAGGAGCGCAGCACGGTGGAGGGCGAGCTCGCGCGCGGCGCGCTCGCGCTGCTCTATATCGCCCCCGAGCGGCTGGCCAGCGGGTCGTTTCGCGACCTGCTCGGGCGGGCTCGTCCGGTGCGGCTGGTGATCGACGAGGCGCATTGCATCAGCCAGTGGGGTCACGATTTCCGGCCCGACTACCGGCGGCTGGCCGGCCTGCGCGCGGAGCTCGGCGTGGCGGTAGCGGCGTTCACCGCCACTGCCACGCCGGAGGTGCGGGCCGACATCGCGGCGCAGCTCGGGCTGCAATCGCCGCTCGAGCTGGTCACCGGCTTCGAACGCTCCAACCTCACTCTCGCGGTCGAAAGCTGCCGCGGACGGGAGGAGAAGGAGGCGGCGCTCCGCCGGTTGCTCGCGGAGGTCGGTCCACCCGGCATCGTCTACGCCGCCACCCGCAAGTCGGTCGAGCTGTGGGCCGATTTCCTGGCGGGCCAAGGGCTCCGCACCGGGCGGTACCACGCGGGCCTGGGTGACGAGGAACGCACCCGGGTGCAGGAGGATTTCCTGGCCGGGCGGGCCGAGGTCATCGCCGCCACCAACGCCTTCGGCATGGGGGTGGACAAGGCAGACATCCGCTTCGTGGCGCACGCCGAGCTGCCGGGCAGCGTGGAGGCCTACTATCAGGAGGTAGGCCGGGCCGGCAGGGACGGCCGTCCTTCGCGCTGCACGTTGCTGTTTTCCGGCGCCGACGTGCGAACCCAGGAGTTCTTTCTGGCGGGCGCCAACCCGAGCGCGTCGGTGTTGCGGACCGTATGGCGGCTGCTGGGCGAAGGCGTGCCGGAGGAGGGCATCGGCGAGCGGGTCGGGGGCAACGCGGTCACCTCGATGAGCGCCGCCACGGCCACCCGAACGCTGCGCCGCGCCGCGGAGAGCGCCGGCATCCCCTTGGGCACAGGACCGCTTCCATTTCCGCTGGAGCCGCTGGCGCTCAAGGCGCGGCGGGATCGCGAGCGACTCGATACCATCATCCGGTATGCGTTTTCCCGCGGCTGCCGAACCCGGTTCGTCTTCGACTACTTCGCCGGCGGAGCTAGCCGCGGCGCCGCGCCACGCTGCGGTACCTGCGACGTCTGTCTCGGCTGGCGTCAGGGTACGGCGCGTCCACTCGACGATGCCGAGCTGCTGCGCGTCCGGATCGCGCTCTCCGGGGTGGGGCGGCTCTCCGGACGATTCGGTGTCGAGCGGGTCGCGCAGGTGCTGGTGGGAAGCCGGGTCCGGCCAGTGCTCGACCGCGGACTCGACCGGATTCCGACGTACGGGAAGCTCGCGGGAATGCCGCTGGAGGAGGTGAAAGATCTGCTCGGCGTGCTGGCGGACGCCGGCCTGGTCGAGCGCCACGGCATCGACGGAGGCCGGCCGGGCGCCTTCGTGCTCGCGCTCACCGCGGACGGCTTCGCCGTGGCACGGGGCCAACGCCGGCCGGAGCTGGCACTGCCCTCGGCGGCCACACCTCGTGGCTCGGACCGGAAGCGGGTCAAGCCCGCCGAGCCGGCCGTGGCGGACGACGTCGACCCGGAGTTGCTCGCCCGGCTCAAAGGCTGGCGCACCGAGGAGGCACGACGTCGGGGAATGCCGCCGTACATCGTCTTCCCGGACCGTACTCTGGTGGCGTTGGCGGCCGCGCAGCCACGGACCCGTGAGGCATTGCTTCAGGTGCGGGGAATCGGGCCCGCCAAGCTGGAAGCGTACGGGGAGAGACTGCTCCAGTTGCTGGCCTGACTCGGGTTGAGAAGTCACTTCCCCATTGGCAGGGAAGTAGCGTCGGATCTTGAATTTACCCCGCGGGGCGAGCATCTTTCCGGGCTTCGCCGGACCCAACTTCCCGCGGGATGAGTCAAGATCGCATGATTCGTGTGAGTGGCGTACAAGCCGATTCGATCGCCGAAGAGATGGGGCTCGCGGTCGGCACCGAGCTGATCTCGGTGAACGGGCGCGAGCTGGAAGACTTCCTCGATTGGGAATTCCTCACGGCCGAGGAGCAGTTCCTGCTGCACGTGCGGCAGCCCGACGGATCGGAAGTGGAGTTCGACCTCGAGCGGCCGCTGGGAGAGCCGCTCGGCGTCTCCCTCGAGCCGGTGCGGATCAGGCGTTGTGCCAACCGCTGTGACTTCTGCTTCGTCGACGGACTGCCCGACGGGCTCCGAGACGTGCTGTACATCCGCGACGACGACTACCGCCTCTCCTTCCGCTACGGCAACTTCGCGACGCTCACCAACCTCAAGCCCAAGGACGTACAGCGCATCACGGAGTACCGACTGTCGCCGCTGTACGTGTCGGTGCACGCCACCGACCCGACGGTGCGACGCTACCTCCTCCGGAATCCCACCGCGCCGGAGATCATTCCGCAGCTGCGGAATTTCGCCGAGCACGGAATCGAGTTCCACACCCAGGTCGTGCTGTCGCCGGGGGTGAACGATGGCGCCGTCCTGGTCGAGACCCTGGGCGATCTGTACGCGTTCGGGCCCGCCATCCTGGGGTGCTCCGTGGTGCCGGTGGGCCTGACCGAGTTCAGCAAGCATCATCTGGTACGCGAGCCCACCAGGGAGGAGTGCCGTGCCGCCATCGAGCTCATCGAGCGGCAGGCGCTGATCGCCCGCCGGGAGCGCGGGATTCACTGGGTCTTCGGTGCGGACGAGCTCTACCTGAGGGCAGGCGTGGAGCTGCCGTCGGCGGAGATCTACGACGGCTTCGACCAGGTGGAGAACGGCGTCGGCGCCGTGCGCTGGCTGCAGCAGCGGATCGCGGAGGAGGCGGCTGAGCTCACCGGATGGACCGGCCGACGCGTGGGCGTGGTGACGGGAACCGCCATGGCCGCGCTCATGCCGATGGTGCTCGAGCCGCTCTCACGCATCAGCGGCGCGCGGTTCGAGTTGATCCCGGTGGTCAACAGCTTGTTCGGCCCCTCGGTCACGACCGCGGGCCTGCTTCCGGGCGCCGCGATGCGCGACGCGCTGCTCGGCCGGGCGCTCGACCTCGTGCTGCTTCCGGGCGAATCGGTAAACGATGACGGACTCTTCATCGACAGCGTGAGTCTGGAGCAGCTCCGCGCGGCCGTCCCGATGGAAGTTCGCCTCTCGAAGGACTTCGCCGACGCCCTGCAGGAGCGGGTGGCGGCATGAGCAAGCCCACCGTGGCGATCGTGGGTCGGCCCAACACCGGCAAGTCCACCCTCTTCAACCGAATTCTCGGCGGACGGCCGGCGATCGTCTCCGACCGGCCGGGCACCACCCGCGACCGCCACTTCGGCGATGCCGAATGGCAGGGACGCAGTTTCTGGCTGGTCGACACAGGCGGCCTGGTGCCGGAGTCGGACGACTCGATGGATCGCGCGATCCGCCGGCAGGTGGAGTTCGCGCTGGGCGAGGCCGACGTGGTGATCTTTCTGGTCGACGGACGTGACGGGGTGAACCCGGTCGACAAGGCCATCGCGGAGCGGCTCCGCAAGGCGCAACGGCCAGTGGTGCTCGCGGTCAACAAGCTGGATGACCTCGAGCGCGCCACGGCGCAGTACGATTTCTACCAGCTCGGATTCGGCGAGCCGCTCGGGGTGAGCGCTCAGGTGGGGAAGGGCAGCGGCGATCTGCTCGATGCTGTGGTGGACCGGCTGCCGGCCCACGATCCGGCCGAAGCCGAGCCCGCCATCGCGGTCGCGGTGGTGGGACGGCCGAACGCGGGCAAGTCCTCACTGCTCAACCGGCTGTTGGGCGAAGAGCGCCATCTGGTCGCTCCCGAGGCGGGGACCACGCGGGACGCGGTCGATTCCCCCTTGCGGTATAAGGAAGCGCTGCTCAAGTTCATAGACACCGCAGGGTTACGCCGCAAAGCTAAAGTAGAAGATGATCTGGAGTTCTATTCCACGCTCCGGACCGAGCGCGCGATCGAGCGAGCGCAGGTCTGCGTGCTGGTGGTCGACGCGGTGGTGGGACTCCACAACCAGGATCTCCGCATTGCCACCGAGGCATGGGAGGCGGGCTGCGGCCTCGTGGTGGTGGTCAACAAATGGGACCTGGTCGAGGAGAAGGACGCCAACACGGCGCGGCGGGGACAGGAGGAGCTGATCGAGAAGGCGCCGTTCCTCCGCTACGTGCCGTTCGTCTACGTGTCCGCCATCACCGGGCAACGCGTGCGGCGAGTGCTGGACCTTATTCTGGAGGTCGCGGCACAGCGGGAGCAGCGGGTCCCCACGGCGGAGGTCAACAAGGTGCTCACGCAGCTGCTGGAGCGGAACGCGCCGCCGCAGAAACCCGGGGAAGAGGTGAAGCTGCTCTACGCGTCCCAGATCGCCACCGCGCCACCGACGTTCGCGATCGTGAGCAACCGACCGGACGACGTGCCCGAGCCGTATCAGCGATACCTGGTGCACGGGTTCCGGGCCGCCTGGCCGTTCACCGGCTCGCCGGTCCGGCTCAAGTTCACCCGGCGGGGATCCCGCCGTTGACGCGAACCCTCGCGTGGCTCCTGGCGTCGTATCTGCTCGGGGCCGTGCCGACCAGCTACATCGCGGGCCGGCTGCTGCGCGGGATCGATCTTCGAGAGCACGGCAGCAAGAACCTGGGTGCCACCAACCTCTATCGCGTGCTCGGGTGGCGGGTGGCGGTGCCGGTGGGCCTCTTCGATATGGCCAAGGGGCTGGTGCCCGTGCTCCTGTTCGCCCCGCGGGTGTCGCCGTCGCAGACGTTCGCGCTGGTGTGTGGTCTCACGGCCATGGTGGGGCACGTGTTCTCGGTGTTCGTGGGATTCAAGGGCGGCAAGGGCGTGGCCACGGCGGCGGGAGTGATGCTGGGACTCACGCCGGCCGCGCTGCTGGTGGCGCTCGCGGTGTGGTTCGGGCTGGTGGCGCTCACCGGCTACGTGTCGCTGGGCAGCATCGTGGCGGCGGCGGTGTTTCCCCTCGCCGTTCGTCTGCTCGATCCGCCGGAGCAGCCTGAGATCTTCTGGCTCGACGTGGCGGCGGCGGTGGGAATCATCTGGCTCCACCGCGCCAACATCGGCCGCCTGGTTCGGGGCACCGAGCATCGGTTCGGACGCCGGGCAGCGCCAGAGCCGCGGCCGTGAGCTCGATCGCGGTGCTGGGCGGAGGCAGCTGGGGAACCACGCTGGCCGACCTGCTCGCACGAAAATCGGAGTCGGTCCGGCTCTGGGCCTACGAGCCGGAGGTGGTGGACGCGATCAACCGGACCCACGAGAACCGGTATTTTCTGCCCGGCTTCTCGCTGGCTCCATCGCTGGCGGCGTGCGCCGAGGCCACCGACGCGGTCACCGGCGCCAGCGTCATCGTCTCGGCCTCGCCGAGCCACGCGGTGCGAGCGGTGGTGCGCCGGATCGCCGGCGCAGTCACGCCGGGCACATTGGTGGTGAGCGCCACGAAGGGGATCGAGACGGAGACCCTGGCACTCATGTCGGCCGTCTTCGCCGAGTGTCTGCCCCAGGCGCGCTTCGCGGCGCTCTCCGGACCCAGCTTCGCGCTGGAGGTCTGCCAGGGCCAGCCCACCGCGGTCGTCGCTGCCGCGCTCGAGCTCGACACGGCCCGGGATGCGCAACGGATCTTCGCGACCCCCACGTTCCGGGTTTACTCCGGGCAGGATGTCGTGGGCGTCGAGCTGGCGGGCGCGCTCAAGAACGTCATCGCGATCGCCGCGGGCATCCTCGAGGGATTGGGGTTGGGCCACAATCCACGCGCCGCGGTCATCACCCGGGGACTGGCCGAGATCACCCGACTCGGGATCGCCATGGGGGCGGACCCACTCACCTTCGCCGGCCTGGCCGGGATGGGAGACCTGGTGCTGACTACCACGGGAAGCCTGAGCCGGAACCGCGCGCTCGGAATGGCGCTCGCCGGCGGGCAGACGCTGGAGCAGTATCGCGCGGCGCATCGCAGCGTGGCCGAGGGCGCCAACACCTCGCGCGCGGGCGTGGCACTCGGACGCCGGCTGGGCGTGGAGCTCCCCATCGTCGAGAAGGTGTCGGAGGTGCTCTTCAGTGGGAAGCCGCCCCGCGAGGCGGTGACCGAGCTGATGGCGCGGGAGCTCAAGTCGGAGCAATGGCGATGACCACTACCCGACCGGTCCAGGAGTTCTACTCCATCGGCGAGGTCTGCGCCCTGACCGACCTCAAGCCGCACGTGCTGCGCTACTGGGAGAGCCAGTTCCGCTTTCTCAACCCGGCCAAGAACCGCTCGGGCAACCGGGTCTACAAGAGCCGCGAGGTGGAGTTGATCATGCTGGTGAAGCACCTGCTGTACACCGAGAAGTTCACCATCGACGGTGCCCGCCAGCGGATCGACCAATACCGACGGACGGGCGAGCTCCGGGTCTCGGCCCGCAAGGCGTTCGAGGTGGAGCTGGCCACCGAGGCCCGGACCACCATCGAGCAGGTCATCGCCATCCTGGACGGGAAGAGCGCTTCGGCCGGCGGCGGATGAACATTCTCGTCAGCAACGACGACGGGATCCTGGCACCAGGGCTCGCCCTCCTCGCCGAGGTCTGCCGGGACGTAGGGAACGTCACCGTCGTCGCCCCCGACCGGGAGCAGAGCGGGACCTCCCACTCGCTGACGCTGCACCGCCCGCTCCGGCCCGCCCGGCGACCCGACGGGGCGTGGCAGATCGACGGGACTCCGACCGATTGCGTGATGCTCGCGGTGCAGGCGCTGATGCCGGAGAAACCCGACTTCGTCTTCTCCGGGGTGAATCACGGTCCCAACATGGGTGAGGATGTGCTCTACTCCGGCACCGTGGCGGCCGCCATGGAGGCGGTGACGCTCGGTGTGCCAGGGATCGGCATCAGCTTCTCGGGCAATCAGCCGGAGACCATGGACACCTATCGAGACCTGCTGACCCAGCTCATCCGCCGGATCACCCGAGTGCCGGACTTTCCGGACCAGACGCTGCTCAACATTAACCTCCCCAAGGTGCCCGCTTCAGAGGTCCGGGGCATCCGGGTGACCAAGCTGGGCAGCCGCTTCTTCTCCGAGTCGCTCACCCGGATGAAGGATCCGTGGGGACGGGAGATCTACTGGATCGGGGGCGGCACCATCACCTGGACCGGCACCGAGAACTCGGACCACCTCGCCGTGGCGGAGGGATTCATCTCGGTGACGCCGCTGCACATGGATCTCACCAATTATTCCATTCTCGAGACGGTCAAGGGATGGTCGCTGGAGGGGTAGGGGAAGGGGACAGCTACGGCGGCTACCGGGGCCGGCTGGTCGAGAGCCTGCAGCGGAAGGGGGTGCGTGACCTCGCCGTGCTGCGGGCGGTGCGCATGGTCCCCCGGCATCTGTTCGTACCCGAGAGCGTGCGGCATCGCGCCTACGACGACGTGGCGCTGCCGATCGGGAGCGGACAGACCATCTCCCAGCCGTACGTGCAGGCCCGCTACCTTGAGCTGCTGGCCCTGACTGGGCGAGAACGGGTGCTCGAGGTCGGCACCGGCTCGGGCTACCAGACGGCGCTGCTCGCGCTACTGGCGGAGAGCGTGTTCAGCGTGGAGCGCATCCGGGGTCTGGCCCAGAGCGCTCGCGCGGCCCTGGAGGCCGCCGGCATCCGAAACGGCATCGTGCTGGTGGGTGACGGCACGCTCGGGTGGCGACCGTTCGCGCCGTACGATGCGATCCTGGTGGCGGCCGCGTCGCCCGAGATCCCAGGGCCGCTGGTCGAGCAGCTCGCGCCGGGAGGGAAGATGGTGATTCCCCTGGGCGACCGCGCGGCCCAGACCCTCACCGTGGTGCAGCGCGTGGGCGACGAGATACGCACCAGCACGGTGGCGGACGTGCGGTTCGTCCCCTTGCTCGGACAATTCGGCTTCTCCAACGAGTGACTCATGCTGACTCAGTTCTTCCACTGGCTCGCGGACACCGTGCTGGCGCTCGGCTATCCCGGCATCGTTGTGCTGATGGCGATCGAATCCTCGGTGCTGCCGCTGCCGAGCGAGCTGGTCATGCCACCGGCGGGGTATCTCGCCGCCAAGGGCCAGATGAATGGGTCGATCGCCATTCTCGCGGGCACCGTGGGCAGTCTCCTGGGTGCGCTGGTCAACTACGGGCTGGCGGTGTTCGTCGGAGAGCCGGTGCTTCGCCGCTACGGCAAGTTCGTCCTGGTTTCGGAGCGCTCGCTCGATCGGACGGAGGCGTTCTTCCGGCGGCACGGGGAGATCAGCACCTTCGTCGGACGGCTGCTGCCGGTGATTCGCCACCTGATCTCGATTCCGGCGGGAATGTCCCGGATGGCGCTGTCCCGCTTCGCGCTGTTCACCTCGCTGGGTGCCGGACTCTGGTGCTTCATCCTCACCTATCTCGGCTGGCTGATCGGCCGGCATGGCGAGCAGGTGGAGGCGGCGATCGGTCCGTATGTGCATCGCACGCTGGTGCACTACGTGCTGCCGGGCGTCCTGCTGCTGGTCGCCGTGTACGTCTGGTGGTGGCGCCGGCGGAGGAGCGTGGAAACATGACCGTGCGCTACCTGATCTCCGGCTCGGTGCAGGGGGTCGGGTTCCGCTGGTTCGTGGCCCGACATGCACGGAGCCTCGACGTCGGCGGGTACGCCCACAACCTGCCCGATGGCCGCGTCGAGGTCGTGGCGCGCGCCGCCGACCCGGGTCCGCTGGAGAAGCTGGAGGCGTTCTTGCGCGCGGGTCCAGCGAATGCCACAGTGGAGCGGGTAGATCGGGAAGACCTGGCCGACGAGAGCGGCGTCCCTACGAGGAGCTTCGATATCCGATGACGACACTGACCCCGCTGGCGCGGCATGTGCTCGATACGCTGCGGCCGATCCCCAACTTTCCCAAGCCCGGAATCGTCTTTCAGGACATCACACCGGTGCTGAGCGATGGGAAGCTGTTTCGCACTGTGGTGGGCGAGATGGCCGATCCGTTCCGGGACGAGGACGTCACCCACGTGCTGGGCATCGAGGCACGCGGGTTCATCCTGGGCGGGGCGGTCGCCACCAACCTGGGCGCCGGCTTCGTGCCGGCGCGGAAGCCCGGCAAGCTGCCGTGGGAGCGGGTGAGCGAGTCCTACGAGCTGGAGTACGGGACCGATGCGCTCGAGTGCCATCGGGACGCGTTGCCAGAGGGAAGCCGCGTGTTGGTGGTGGACGATGTGCTGGCCACCGGAGGCACGGCGCGGGCGGCCGGACAACTGGTCCTCGGGCTGGGCGCGGAGCTGGTCGGGTGGAGCTTTTTGCTGGAGATCGGCGGGCTGGGGGGGCGGGGGAAGCTGGAGGGTGCGCTGTGCCACGTGCTGGTCCGGAGGTGAGGGGTGCAGCACGGGTAGCGTGAGCGGGGTTGCCCGGAGCCGTGCAGGCATGCCATCTTGCTCAGCTGCTGCGGCTCCTCGCGACCTCCGGACTCCACGCTCACGCCAGCGCCAGCGATCGACCCGGAGCCGGCGGTACCAGGCTCGAGTAGTACCTGAGGCTGCCACAGTAAGATGTTTTGTTGACGTGACTTGCGACCTGCCCCCGTAGCTCAGATGGATAGAGCAGCAGTTTCCTAAACTGTTGGCCGCGTGTTCGAGTCACGCCGGGGGCACTGGTCCCGCGCGGGCGGGACGAGCACCATAACCTTTGCAGGACAGACATGGCAACAACCGTGGAAGCAACCACCCGGGAGCAGACACGCACGCCCACCGGTCCGGTACCGTGGTACCGGGATCGGAATCGGCAACTGCTGGCACTTAGTATTGGCGTCGCCGTGATCGTCCTCGCTGTCTGGCTGGTGGTGACGAGCGGGCGGCGGAAAGAGGAATTCGCGGCGAGGAGCCTCAACCAGGCACGCGCCACGGCGGAGGCCGGGAATCTGCCGCTGGCCTCGAGCGAGCTGCAGCGGCTGATCCAGACCTATAAGGGCACCGACGCCGCGCGGGAGGCGGTGATCACGCTGAACCAGGTCCGGTTGGTGAACGGCCAAAGCGAGCTCGCGGCGGTGGGGCTCCGGGATTTCCTTGCCAGCAAGCCACCCGCCAAGTACGCGTCGCCAGCCTACGGACTCCTTGGCGCCTCACTGGAGAACGCCAAGAAGTGGTCCGACGCGGGCGACGCGTTCAAGCGGGCCGCGGAGACGGCGGATCTCGACTATCTCAAGGCCCAGCACCTGGTGGATGCGGGCAGAGCCTACCGGGAAGCTGGTAAGGTGCAGGAGGCGATCGCGACCTATCGAACCGTGGTCGAGAAGTATTCCAAGACCTCGAGCTGGACGGAGGCGCAAGTGCGGCTGGCGGAGTTGACGGACGGGAAGATGTAGGGACGATCTCCGGTCGGGAGCGGACGTGCGAGGGGGGCTGCCTGGGGAGCGGCCCCTTTTTTTTGATATGGGGGGCGGTGGGGCGCTAAGGGCGGTAAGGACGGTAAAGACGGGAACGACGAAAAGGACGCCCTTAGCGCCCCTCCCATCACCATCCAAACGACGTATAAGATATGTTATGTTAACTTGCCCTGGGGATAACTGTGGAGAACTGATTGGTTTATCCCCTGCCTACGTCACAACTTGTTGTCGCTGATTGTCTTACGGAAATGGGGAAAGCTCACGCCGCACGCCTTGGTCAGGTGCCCTCCCAGACTCCACGGAACAGCAGCCGGCCTTGGCCGCCCAGCCACACGTCGGTTGCCTGCTTGCCTGCAGGCCGCGCCTGGACGATCAGCTCGGGCCCGCCCCGGGCCCTGAAGTGGACCGGCAGCGTGGCCTCGCCACGTACCGCCAGCGCGACCCCTGCCGCGACGGTTCCCGTGCCGCACGCCAGGGTCTCACCCTCCACCCCCCGCTCGTACGTGCGGATCAGCCAAGGCATGCCGGTCGCCGGGGGCGGACTCACGAAATTGACGTTGGCGCCGGCCGGGCCGAGCCGGCGATCGCGGCGGAGAAGCCGCCCGCGGCTGGGCAGATCGACAGCCTCCACGTCATCGACCCGAACCACCAGGTGGGGCACGCCGACGGTGGCGGAGCTGATCCAGCACTCGCCCGGCCCCGGATCGATTCCAGCCGCTGGCGCCGGCAGCTCGAACTCCGGCAAGCCGATCTCCGCCTCATCCCCAGCCACCGCGCAGCGGGCCCGGACCTCGCCCGCATCGGTCAGCAGCGTCAGCTCGCCGGCCGGCGCGAACTCGAGGTAGACCGCCAGCCGGGCGCTGCACAGCGCGGCGTTCCCGCACATGGCTGCCCGGGAGCCATCCGAGTTCCAGAAATCCATCCGGACGGCGCCGGCCCCATCGGGCGTCAGGATGACCAGGCCGTCCGCCCCGACCCCGCTCCGCCGGTCGCAGACCCGGGCGATGCGGCTGGCGGGCCACTGGTCGGGGCTGGTGGCCCGGCCGTCGAGCAGGACGAAGTCGTTGCCCGAGCCCGTCATCTTGTACACAATCGTGCCCCTCACAGCTGCCCCGCCATCGCCTTGAGCCGCAGCCACCAGACCATCCAGATCGCCTCCCGGACGATGCGCTTGTCCATCTTGCTCTGCCCTTCCACCCGATCGGTGAACACGATGGGAATCTCAACCAGCCGAAAGCCCTGCTTCCAGGTCCGGAAGCTCATCTCGATCTGGAAGGAATATCCATTCGACTTCACCTTCTCGAAATCAATGGCCTCGAGCACCCGCCGGCGAAAGCACTTGAATCCGCCGGTCGAGTCGGTGAGCGGCAGTCCGGTGACCCGTCGGGCGTATTCGTTGGCGCCGAGCGAGAGCAGGAGCCGGGAGATCGGCCAGTTGATCACGTTCACCCCCGCCCGGTACCGGGAGCCGATCACCAGATCGGCCGTCTCGATCGCCTGCAGGAACTCGGGCAGAAACTTGGGGTCGTGACTGAAGTCCGCGTCCATCTCGAAGATGAAGTCATAACCGCATTCCAGAGCCCAGCGAAACCCCGCGAGATACGCCTTGCCGAGTCCGGCCTTGTTCGGCCGGTGAAGCACGTGGATCCGGCGGTTGGCGGCCGCCATCTCGTCGGCCAGCTGCCCCGTGCCGTCCGGCGAGTTGTCGTCCACCACCAGAACCTCGATGCGCGCGTCCTGCTGCAGGATGAGCGGCACAATCAACGGCAGGTTGATCCGCTCGTTGTAGGTGGGCACCACCACCAGGGCCCGCTCAGGCACGGGCGGCCCTTCGGCGCGACCAGACGGGGTGCAGCATCAGTCCAAGCACAATAAGCATGGCGAGTGCGCTCACCAGCTGCCCTCGCGCGTAGGCCGCGGAGGCGAAGTAGAGGCGCACGTCGCGCGCGCCGGGAGGCAGCACCACACTCAGCAGCGTGTTGTCACCCCGCAGTACCGCCGCCGGCTTGGCGTCGACTTCCGCGTGCCAGTCGGGGTACCAGTTCTCCGACACGAGCAGGTAGGCCGGCCGGCTCTCCCGTCCGTCGAGAGTGATCCGCATCCGCCCCGGCGACCACTCGGCGAGCGAAGGCGTGACCTGGGCCGGGGCAGGCATCTGGCCGCCCCGGATGGCGTCGGGCGTCACCGCGGCCGTATCCGGATACAGCACGACGGCGTTCCGTGGAAAGCGGGGGTCGATCACCGTTGGTGCCACCTGATCGTCCGGCAGCTTGGCCGCTCCGGGAACGACGCGGACGTATGCCGGAATCGTGTCCCGCTCCAGCAGCACACCGGGCGAACCGGGCGTGGTCGGCACCGGACCCAGCACCCGATGGAAACCGGGCACGGCCTGGGCCTCGGGCACAAGGATGAAGCGCACGGCGAGCAGATCGAGCAGGCTCGGGCTTCCCGCGTACCGCCACTGCCCCTTGCCGCCGAGCAGCTCGTCGTAGAATCGCACTTCGTTGCCGTGGTAGCCCAGCATCATCTGAATATCGTACCCCATCAGGAACGACTCCGGGTACACGCCGACGTCGAGTACCCGGAACGGCTTGGGCACCGCGCGGAGGCGGGTGGTCAATGCATCGTTCCGGTAGGTCTCCGCGGCAGGCGGGCGGAACTGATAAAACAGCCGGTCGATGCTCCAGAGATCTCCGGTGACGACCACCGCGAGCGCCGCCGCGGCGAGCGGTCCCGCGAGACGGCCTTCCCGGATGGCCCAGAGCGCCGCGCCGCCGACCGCGACCACCAGCATCAGCCGGAGCGCGCCGCCCTGGAGCGCACCGGCGTTGGCTGCCACGCGGTTGGCCTGCTCCGCCGAAGCGAGGGCCGTCGCGAACGACTGGAGGATCCCCCCTGCCCCGAGCACCGCTACGCCGCCGATCACGGCCAGCGGAATGGCAAGCCCGCGGAGCGTCAGGTCACGTCGGAGGAGACGATCGACCCCGAGCCCAGCGTAGACGGCGGTCGGCAGCGCGACCAGAAAGAAGGCCATGCCCGGCGCGCGGACCTTCTTCATCATCGGCATGACCTCGTACCACAAGCGATAGAACGGGGTGTGGCCACCCCAGGCGATGAGCAGGAACAGCAGGGCGATGACGCCGAACCCGCGGACCAGCCGGGTCCTGCTCCGGTCACCAATACCCAGCACCGCCAGCACCACCACCAGCGCGCCGAGATACTCGGTGTGCAGCTTGAAGAAGTTGCGTCCCCAATAGTTCTCCAGCACACCATTGAACTGGGGAAGGATCGTGGTGACGATCTCCTCGGGCGGCATGGAGAACGCGGTGGCGTACTCCCATCCCGTGCTGGGCCCGCCGGCACCGCGCGGGGAGTACGGGATATACGCCAGGAACGGGAGCACCTGAATGGCCGACACGGCGAGTCCCAGCGCCACGGCGGCGAGCGCCAGGCCCAGCTCTCTGGGCCAGAAGAGGCCGGCGTGGCGATCGGGATCGAAGAAGACCAGATACACGGTCCAGAGCGCCAGTCCCACCAGCATGTAGTACGTCATCTGAAAGTGGGGCGCCAGCATGCAGAGACCCACCGTGAGCGCGAGCAGCCCATACCCACCGAGGCGCCGGTCGCGTATGGCCCGGAGCAGCGCCAGGAATGCCAGCGGGGTGAGCGCGGACACGAACAGCTTCCCATCGTGCCCCGGTTTGACCAGCGACGCCACGATGCCGCTGAGCTCGTACGCGAGCCCGCCCACCAGGGCCCCGGTCCAGCTTAGCCTCAAGGCACGCAACAGCGCGTACATGGCCCCGCCGGCCAGTACCAGATGGGCGAAGAACTCCAGGTTCATCGCCGTATCTACCGGCAGCATCCAGCGCAGCCAGGCGGACGGATAGAAGATGTCTCCGTGCAGCGCGGCGATGTACGGCAACCCACCAAAGAGATACGGATTCCACTGCGGGATGTGTCCGGTGGCACGGAAGAACTCCGCGCCGAACAGGCGGAAGCCGTACCCCGCCACGTATTGATCGTCGCCGAGGAGGAAGCCGCCGGAGAGCATCGGCCAGCAAAGTGTGGCCGCGGCCAGGAGAAAGACAAGCAGCGCGAGCAGCGCGGGCCGCCGGGGCTCAAAGGAGACAACGCCGCCGCGCTCGCCGCCGCGCTCGCCGCCGCGCTCGATGTCGCGCTCAGGGTGCGACACGCACTCTCCTCCAGGGAAAGGCGAGGAACGGGACCGCGGCCCCGAGCTCGGTGATGGTGAGCAGCAGCCGCGACGCGAGTGCCAGCGCGGTGGCCGCGGCGATGCCGATCGGCTGCTGCAACATCAGGATGAACAGTCCTTCACGGACCCCGATGCCGCCCGGCGCGAACAGTGCCAGGAAGCCGGCAAGATACGATGCCGCGAACACCGCGACGGCGGGAAGCCACTCCAGCCGCACGCCGGGGAGCAGCCCGCGCGCCAGCAGCCAGAGCGAGGTGCCGTAGCCCAGCCAGGCGACCAGGTTGGCGCCGATGCCGAAGACGATACCGCCCGCCGCCGGTGCCCGTTCCCCCGCGCTGCCCGGCGCGGCCAGCCGCAGCAGCCGCTGGAGGAGCGGTGGCCAGAGCAGCAGGCCGATTCCCACCACTGCCCCTGCCACGATGAGCCCGAGCGCCGCGCGGGCGCCGGGACGAGCCGCCTCGAGCGCGCTCGCGCCGGTCACGCCCGCGATACCGGCGCCGGTGCCGATCGCCAGCACCTGCAGAATCACCGCTGATCCGGTGGCCGCCCACGGCGCCACGCCGGCCCGCTGCGACATGAGCGCCATGCCGGCGATCGCCCAGACCTTGCCGGGGAGATACTTCCCCAGACTGGACACGGTCCAGATGCGGGCCGCCTCCCAGCCGCCCAGCCGTTGGCCCCACGCGGCCAGCATGATGCGCCAGGCCGCGATCAGGATCGCGTACATCAGCCACACGAGGATGGCGCTCAGCAGCAGCCACCCGGGTCGTACGCTCCAGTCCAGATCCTGGGAGCGGAGCTGGTCCCAGTTCCGCACCAGGGAGCGCGCGGCGAAGAGCACGATCGCGATTCCCACCAGCCACTGGGCCAGGCGGATCCACCGCCTATCCACCCAGGGCCTCGCGGTACCAGCCTTCGCAGATCTCCCCGACATGGTCCGGGGCCAGCCGGGCCCGCCACGACTCGCCCACGATCCGGGCCAGCTCCAGGCGCTGGGGATCGTGCAGCAGGTCGAGCGTCGCATCGCTCATCGCTTCGGCGGACGGCAGCGTCAGGCGGCCCGCGCCCGATTCGGGGATGACGTCGAGCACCCCGCCCCCATCCCAACAGCCCACGACCGGAACGCCGACCATGAGCGCCTCCGCGGCGGCGAGCCCGAAGCCTTCGCCCTGCGCGGGGAAGATCATCACATCCGCGCGCTCCAGGTAGCGCACGACCTCGGCCGAGGAGACCGCGCCGGCGAAGCGCACGAACGGGCTGATCCCGAGGCGTTCGACCTGTCGCTCCAAGGCGCCCCGCTCCGGGCCATCACCCACGATGGTGAGCTGCAGATCGTGGCCGCAGGAGGCGAGCACCGCGACCGTGTCGATGGCGAGGCTGACCCGCTTCTGCGGCGAGAGCCGGGCCACCACCACTGCACCGCCACCGCCGGTGGTCCAGGGAAACGAGCTGGTGTCGACCGGCATCGGCTGTATGTGGCCGGGCTCGACGTAGCGGCCGACACCCGTCTGGACCCAGCCGGCGAGCTCGCGCGAGACGGCAGTGACCAGCCTGGCACGCTGAAAGACCGGCCGCGCGAGCGACCGCGCGAGCCGCGAGCGGCGGAGCAGCGCCGCGTCGGTGCCGTGCACTGTGAGGACCATCGGGATGCCAGAAGGGACTGCCAGGCCCGCCGGGACCCACCAGTGTGCGTGCACCAGGTCCGCCCCGGCATCGATCTCCTCGCGGGCTGCGCGCTTGAGCGCCCGCCAGAGGCCGGCCAGTGCGCGCCACCCTCCTGGCCCGCGAAGCGCCGACTGCATGTTTCCCCGGTAGGCGATCGTCTCGGCGGCGGCCGAGGCGTAGCGCACCCGGCGCACCGGCACGCCATCGACTACCCCCTCGCCGGCTTCGCCCAGGTCACTGGGCGCCACGACCCGCAGGTCGACGCCGCGGCGGACCAGCGCGGCCGCCAGGGTGCCGAGGAACGCTCCGGAGAGATCCCCCGGCCAGCGAGGAAAGTTGTGCGTCAGAAACACGACCCGCACCGTTCAGTCCCGCAGGTCGAGCTTGTCCAGTCGAGCGAGCGCACGGGCGTGCGCCCGCGTCTCCTCTTGCAGGCCGGCGATCATCTCACCCAGCAACCCGAACCCGAAGAGCACGATACCGCTGATCACCATGGTCTCGACCAAGTTGAGCAACGGTCGGAGACCGATGTCGTAGCCAAACCGGAGCACCAGCGCCACGATGCCGGCGAGGAAGCCGATCACGAACAGCGCGGCGCCGCCGATGCCGAAGAAGAGCATCGGCTTGCGGCCGAAGCGAAGCTGGAACCAGACGCTGATCAGGTCGAAGATCCCCACCGGGATCCGCTTCCAGGTGAACTTCGAGGTGCCGGCCCGACGGGGGTACAGCGGCACCGGCACCGACGTCAGCCGGTAGCCGTCGGCGGCGGCTATGACCACCATGTACCGGTGCCAGTCGGGTCGGAGCGGCACGCCCAGCATGACTTCCCGGCGGTAGGCCTTGACCGAGTTGAGATCGTTGACGCCCACCCCGAACAGCCAGCGGCAGAGCCCGTTGTAGACCCCGGAGACGAAGGCCTTCTCGTACTTGCCCTGCTTGGTGCCGGTCACGATGTCGGCACGCTGGTGCAGGATCGGATCGACCAGCCGGGGAATGTCCTCGGGCAGATACTGCAGGTCCGCGGGGTAGAAGACGAACACGTCGCCCCGCGCCACGTCGGCGGCCGAGCGGAGCGCGTCGGCGATGCCCCGCTGGCGCCGGTGGGTCACGACGCGGAGGAAGGGGTACTCTCGCTGCAGCTCGCGCAGCAGCCGGGCGGTCTCGTCCCGCGAGCCGTCGTCCACGATCACGACTTCGAAGCTGAATCCGGCGGGGGTCAGGGCGGCGGCGCAGAGCCGGAGGAACTCGCGGAGGTTGTCGGCCTCGTCCTTCGCCGGAACGAGGACGCTGACGTCCAGCGTCTCGGCGGCGGCGAGGGTCATACCCGCTTCCGCATGCGCGCGGGCAGGATGCCAAGCTGATCCCGGTATTTGGCGACGGTCCGCCGGGCGATCTGGATGCCCTGCTCCTGGAAGAGATGGACGATCTGCTGGTCGGTGAGCGGCTTGGCGCTGTTCTCCTCGCTCACCATTTTCTGCAGCTTGGCCCGGATCGAGCGCGCGCTCGCGTCCTCCCCGGACGCGGTGGAGAGCGCGCTGGAGAAGAAGAACTTGAGGGGCAGCACGCCCCGGGGCGTCTGCACGAACTTCTCGTTGGTGACCCGGCTGACGGTGGACTCGTGCATGTTGATGACCTCCGCCACCTCGCGCAGCGTGAGAGGCCGGAGGTACTCGATACCCTTCTCGAAGTAGTCGCGCTGCCGGTCGACGATGAAGTTCATCACCTTGAGCATGGTCTGCCGCCGCTGCTCGATCGCCTGAATCATCCAATTGGCGCTGTTCATCTTGGAGGCGATGAACTCGCGATTCTCCGGCGTCATCTTTTTCTTGTCGCGGGCGATCTCCTGGTAGGAGCGGCTGAGCCGGAGCCGGGGCATGCCGGTGTCGTTGAGGAACACCTGATAGCGCCCGCCGATCTTCTCCACGATCAGGTCGGGAATGATGTAGCCGTCGCTCTGGGAGGCGTACTTGAGTCCCGGCTTGGGATCCAGCCGCGCGAGCTCGTCGGCCGCCGCCTGCACGCCGGCGGGATCCACTCCGAAGCGCTTGGCCAGCTCGTTCCACCGGTGGGCGATGAGATCGGGGAACGCCTCGTTGACCAGGCGATAGGTGAGCGACGTGGTGTCGGCCTGCTCGCCGAGCTGGATCAGGAGGCATTCGCGCAGATCGCGCGCGCCGATGCCGGGCGGGTCGAGCCGCTGAATGATGTGCAGCATCTCCTCCGCCTCGGCCATGGTGTAGAGCAGCGCGTCGGGCGGCGGAGGGCTGGCCGGCTCGGTCTCGCCGGGCTCGTCAGACTCTGCGTCGGGCCCTTCGGTCGGATCCGAGGGCTCGGGACGGGGGGCGACATGCCCGCTGACGAGCTGATTGACCGACTCGAGGATCTCCTCCAGGCTGGCGGCGAGATACCCCTCCTCATTGATGTTCCCCAGGAACTCCTCGCCCAGCAGCAGCTGCCGCGGGCTCAGGGTCATCATCTGGAGCTGCTCGCGGAGATGATCGATGAGGTCCCGGGTCTCTACCGTGACCGGCTCGGTGTATTCCAGCTGCTCGTACTGCTCCCGGGTGCCCCCGACCTCGAACCCGTTGAGCAGGATCTCCTCCCAATCCACCTCCTCCTCCTTCTCCTTCTGTTCCTTCTGCTCCTCGGCGGCCTTCTGCTCCGGCGTCTCGTCCTCCGGCTCCAGCAGCTCCAGGAAGGGGTTGGCCAGGAGCTCCTGCTTGAGGTGCTGCTGCAGGTCCATCATGGGCATGTAGAGCATGTCCATGGCCTGATAGAGCCGCGGATTGACCCGCAGCTCCTGCCGCATGCTGGTGTGCTGAGACAGGCCGGTCCTCATGCCACGGCCTCCAGGCGGGCGCGGAGGCGCGCCGTCAGGGTGGGGCCCAGGTAGAGCTGGGCGACCCGATCGTCGTATACGAGGTCACGCACGGTGCCGGAGGCCTGCACTTTGCCCTCGAACATGATGTAGGCCCGATCCACGATGTCGAGAGTCTGCTCGACGTTGTGGTCGGTGATCAGCACGCCGATCCCGCGGTGGCGCAGCCCGGCGACGATCGTCTGAATATCGTGGACCGCGATGGGATCGACGCCGGCGAACGGCTCGTCGAGCAACATGAACTTGGGGTCGGTGACGAGAGCCCGGGTGATCTCCAGCCGCCGCCGCTCCCCGCCGCTCAACGAGTAGGCTCGGCTCCGCCGGAGATGCTTGATCGACAGCTCGTCCAGCATGCGGTCCAGCTGCCGCTGGCGCTCCTCCCGTCCCAACCGCCTGGTCTCAAGGATAGCAAGAATATTTTCCTCGACGGTCATTTTCCGGAAGATGGACGGCTCCTGAGCCAGGTAGCCGATGCCGGCGCGGGCCCGTCGGTACATGGGGGAGCGGGTGAGATCGTGGCCATCGAGACGGACCCGCCCGGCATCGGGCCGAATCAGCCCCGTTATAAGGTAGAAGGTCGTCGTCTTTCCCGCCCCGTTGGGACCCAGTAGCCCCACGATCTCTCCCTGCCGCACCTGCACGCTCACCCGGTCCACCACCCGCCGTCCCTTGAAGCTCTTGGACAGGTCCACCCCCTCGAGCACGCTGGCCGACGTCCGCTGCGGGGTGACGATCTTGGAGCGCTGCACGGCGCGCCGCGCGGCCGCCAGCAGGGCCTGATACACCCCCTCCCGCTCCTCCGAGCTCCCGCTCCACCAGACGACCCTGGCCTGCACCGGCTCCCAACCGGTATCGGCGGTATCCAGAATCCACCCCTCGGTGGTCAAGCGGGGGAGGACCGAGCGAGCCAGGTGGTCGCGAACCTCGTCGCCGGAGATCTCCTGCTCCCCCAAGCCGCTCAGCTCGGCGTAGCAGGCGAGGTGCGCCTCCCGGTAGCTCATCACCAGGTCGGAGAAGCCGACGGTGTCGCCAGGGCCGGCCGCGCGCGTGATGGCGGCCAGCGCGATCGGCACCGACGGGTCGCGATCGCCGAGTCCCGCGATCCATTCGGGTTGGCTCACGGCGTCGCCTGCTTCGGCCGGACCGAGTCGGCAGGCGTGGCGGTCGAGTCGGCGGCCGCCTCCAGCTGGATGCCGTCGACCTTGCCACGGATGTCCACCCGGTCCACTCCCTCCGCCGGGGGCGGCCGCATGGTCACCACGATGGCATCACCGCGGGCGTAATTGATGGAGGGCCGCCGGGGCGCCTTGGCGTTCGGGTCCAGGTGATAGGATTGCGCCGACCGGCGGGCCTCGATCCGGCTCAACACCGAGCGCGCTTTCCCGGCGGAGTCCCGGGCCGCGAACTGGGCCACCAGGGTATCTCCCTTCATCCAGTCTCGATCCTTGGTCACCGAATCGATGTCACCACCCAGCCAGGCCCCGCCGAAGCCCCGCACCTCTCGGAGCCGCTGATCCGGCGTATCCAGCGCCAGGGAGTCGGCCCGCATGGCGTACTGGGGTGAGGTGGCGAACGGCCGGGTCTGCTTTCCCCAGGCCAGCGTCTGCTCCAGCTTCCGCCGCTTGAGATCGAGCACGATGGTGTCGGCCACCAGGTCCCAGTCGCGGTTGACAGCGTGGCCGGTGCCCTTGGCCACCACTCCCTTCAGCTCCCGGCGCTCCAGCGCCAGATCGATCCGCCGGCCGGTCAGCCGGAAGCTGTCGGGACCGAGGCCGCGGAGCGTCGGCTCTCCCCCGATGAGCGTGCCATCGCTCCCCGTCCCCGTATCCAGCCTCAGCGAGTCGCCTCGCGCCGCGAAGTCGCTCCGGTCGATGGTCACCTTGCCGCCGGCCCAGAGACGGTCGCTCCCCTTGAAGCGCACCCGGTCGGCAACGATGATGTACGGCTCGACTTCTTTGGCCGTGGCCGAGTCCTCGGCAAAGTAGCGGATCTTCGGCCGGCTCACGGCGTACATCTCCAGGGTGTCGCGGACCCCTTTGACCTCACGGAAGTAGTCCAGCGAGGGGCCGGTGAGAGCGGAGCCGCTCTTGAGGTTGTGGGTGACGACCCGACCCCGCGCTTCCCATCGCTCGCCGGCTTTGTAATAGGTCCCGAAGTCGGCGTCCATGGTGAGTGTCGAATCGCGGTATTTCACGTTGCCGATGAACTGCACGACGTTGCCAGCGTAGGCCGCGACGCTATCGCTGCGCATGGAGATCCGCTGGCCCCGGCAGCTCAGCCGAACGTTGCCCCCGGCGAAGTAGTTGGTCCCGGACGGGGTTTCGATCACGCTGCCCTGCCGGTCCACGTTGTCGACCTGAAAGATGCAGCGCTGCGGCTGCTCGGCGGGAGCGGCCGGTTGGGGCCCGGGTTTGGGTTTAGGTGCCACGGGCACCTGGGCCGCGAGTCCCCCGGCCAGAAGGAGCCCGGCCGCTGTCGCTACCGCGAGCTGGGGCCAGACGACGGCGCCCGTGAGCCGCCGCCTCATTGCTGCTCCTGTCCGGGCAGCAGCACGCCGTTGCCCGCCACGCCCCGGGGACGATCGGTCACCACGTTCTTGAAGTCGGGATCGGACCTGAAGCTGTTCCCTTCCAGGTGCTCGGTGCCTCGATCGAAGGTGAAATGCTGGTCGGTGGAGATGGTGTTGGCGGCATTGTCATAGCGCAACCGCTCGGTTTGAAGTCTCCGCTGATCGGGCGTCAGCACCACGACGTGCCCGTTGGCCTCCATCGAGCCGTCCTGCCAATGGTACGTCCCCCGCTGGGCGGTAAGGGTGGAGCTTTCCTCGCCCTTGAGGTCGTAGAAGACCACCTTGATCCGCCGCAGGTCGGTGATCTGGGTGTTCTCGTAGAAGTAGGCGGTATCCGCCTCCACCCGGCTCCGCCGCACGCCCTCCTTGGTCACATAATGGGAGAACCCCTCGAGCACCTGGTCGGCGCTGTCGGTGGCCTGCAGGGTGGTGGTCGGCTTGGCGCCGGACTCCTCGCACCCTCCGAGGGCCGCGAGGGCCAGCGCGCCGGAGACCACCCACCCACCCCGCATCATACCGCCCCCGCACGCATGAGGTCGTGGAGGTGTACCGACCCGAGGATGGTCCCGTCGGCCTCGACCACCGGAAGCGCGATCACCCCGAAGCGCTCCATGGTGCCGACGGCGGAGGCGGCCAGCTCCGCGGGCGAGGCGGTTTTCGGTGTCCGGGTCATCACCGCCACCGCCGCGCAGCCGAGGAATGCCGAATCCCGCTCGGCCAGGCGGGTGAGGTCGCCGGTGGTGAGCACGCCGATCAGCCGGCCGTCCTCAGCCACCATTGCGAGCCCACGCTCGCGGGCCAGGGCCACGACGGCCTCGTGCATGGTGGCCGTGGGCCCCAGAATGTGCCCCGCCGGCAGCATGACGTCGCGCACCCGGAGCAGGAGCCTCCGGCCCAGGCTGCCACCCGGGTGAAGCGCCGCAAAGTCCTCCCGGCGGAATCCCTTCACTTCGAGCAGCGCCACGGCCAGCGCATCTCCCAGCGCGAGGGCGACGGTGGTGCTGCTGGTCGGAGTCAGATCGTGGGGGCAGGCCTCTTCCGCCACGGCGGCATCGAGCGTCACGGCCGCGCACCGCGCCAGTGTCGAGTCGGTCTCGCCGGTGATGGCGATGATGGGCACGCCCAAGCGCTGCAGCGAGCCCAGCAATCCGAACAGCTCTTCCGACTCTCCGCTCTTGCTCAAGACAATGGCGACGTCCTGACCGCCGACGATGCCGAGATCGCCGTGGAGCGAGTCGACCGGGTGCAGGTAGGCGGCCGCCGTTCCGGTCGAGGTCAGCGTGGCGGCGATCTTCCGCGCCACCAGGCCCGACTTCCCTACCCCGGACACGATGACCCGCCCGGAGGCGGCGGCCAGCAGGCGCACCGCCCGGGCGAAGCGCTCGTCGAGGCGGCCGGCCACGCTCGCCACCGCCGAGGCCTCGACCTGGAGGACCCGGCGCCCGAGCTCGATCAGGACCGGCGTGTCAAACGGCACGGTGTGCCGGCTCCGTGAAGTAGCGTCGTAGAATGTCGGACCATTCCCCCCGAGCCTTCAGCAGTGCCTCGGCGATCTCGCGGACCGCGCCGTGCCCGCCCGAGGCGCGGGTCACGTAGGACGCGACGGCCTTCACTTCAGCCACCGCATTCGCCACCGCGATGGGCAGCCCCACCCGGCGGAGCACCTGGAGGTCCGCCAGATCATCTCCCACGAACGCGGCCTCGTCCCAGCCGATGCCCCGCCGCTCCAGCAGGTCGGCGAATGCGGGCAGCTTTTCGGGGCCCGCCACCTCAAGGAGCTCCTCGACCTTGAGCTCGCGGGCCCGCGCGGCCGTGGCCTGGGACGATCGGCCGCTCAGCCAGATGACCGGCAGCCCCGCGCTCCGCAGCAGCACCAGGCCGAGTCCGTCCTGGATATCGAATCGCTTGAGCTCGACCGCCTCCCCGTCCATCAGGCCGAGGAAGACGCCGTTGTCGGTCAGCACGCCATCGACGTCGAGCCCGAGCACGCGGATGCGACGCGCCACGGCCGGATCAATCATGCGCCCGGGCCCAGACGTCCAGTGTGCGGCCGACCAGCTCGTCCAGACGGTCGAGCGGCCACTGGGTCGCCGCGTCGCTCAAGGCGCGAGCGGGATCGGGATGCGTTTCCACGAAGAAGCCATCGGCACCTGCCGCCGCCGCGGCCACCAGGAGCTGCGGGATGAACTCGCGGTGGCCACCGCTCGCGCCCCCCGGCCCCTGCCCCGGCTGCTGCACCGCGTGCGTCGCGTCGAACAGCACTCGCGCGCCGGTGGCCTGACGCATCCGGGCGAAGTTGCGCATGTCGACCACGAGGTCGCCATAGCCGAAGAAGGTGCCCCGCTCGGTGACGGCGACATCGGTGCACCCGGCGCTCCGCACCTTGCCGACCGCGCCCGCCATCCCGTCGGCCGCCACCCATTGCCCCTTCTTCACGTTCACCGGCTTGCCCGTGGCGCCCGCCGCCAGCAGCAGATCGGTCTGCCGGCAGAGGAAGGCCGGGATCTGCAGCGCGTCGACCACGGCGGCCGCCGGCGCCGCCTGCTGCGACTCGTGGATGTCGGTGAGCACCGGCAGGCCGCTCGAGGCGCGCACCCGCTCCAGCACCCGGAGGCCCTCGTCCAGCCCGGGGCCTCTGGTGGCGCCGGGCTGCGCCCGATTGGCCTTGTCGAAGCTGGCCTTGAAGCAGACCGGAATGCCGCGTGCGTGCGAGAGCCGGGCGAGCGCATCCGCCACGCGCGGGAGCACGTCCCCCGGCTCGACCACACAGGGGCCGGCAATCAGAAAAGGGACGCGGCCAAAGGTCCATCCCATCAGCGCGCCAGCTCGACCAGCTCCTTCGGCGCGGGGGTGGGCGGCCCTCCCAGGCGGCGCCGGAGCGCGGCACCGACGAACCCGGCGAAGAGCGGATGAGGCCGGGTGGGGCGCGACTTGAGCTCCGGATGAAACTGGCATCCGATGAACCAGCTGTGATCGGGGAGCTCGATCGTCTCCACCAGGCCGCCGTCGGGTGACTGTCCTGAGAGACGCAGCCCGTATTCCGCCAACACGTCGCGGAAGGCGTTGCTGACCTCCCACCGGTGCCGGTGCCGCTCGCTGATCTCGTTGACTCCGTACGCCTGAGCCACCCGCGACCCGGGCCTCAGTCGCGCCGTATAGGCGCCGAGCCGCATGGTGCCGCCCAGATCGCTCACGTCCCGCTGGGACTGCATGAGGGCGATCACCGGCGACTCGCAATCGGGGGCGAATTCGGTGCTGTTGGTGTCCGGCAAACCGCAGACGTGGCGGGCGAACTCGATGATGGCGACCTGCAGGCCGAGGCAGATCCCGAAGAACGGCAGGTCGTTCTCCCGGGCCCAGCGGATCGCCTGTACCATGCCCTCCACCCCGCGCTCGCCGAAGCCGCCGGGTATGAGCAATCCGTCGAACTCCTTCAGCAGCCGGCCCGCGGCGGCCTGGTCGGTGAACCGGTCGCTGGGGATCCACTCGACCTCCACCTTGGCGTCGTGCGGAATGCCACCGTGGATCAGCGCCTCGCTCACCGACTTGTAGGCATCGTGCAGCGCGGTGTACTTGCCCACGACGGCGATCCGGACCCGGTGCGAAGGATGCAGGATGCGGTCGGTCATCGCCTTCCAGCCCCGGAGATCGGGGTCCTTGGTCTCCAGCCGGAGGCGCTGGCACACCTCGCGATCGAGCCCCTGCTCCAGAAAGCGCAGGGGGATCTCGTAGATCGAGGTGACGTCCGGGCTCTCCACCACGCAGCCGAAGTCCACGTTGCAGAAGAGGGCGATCTTGCGCTTGATGTCGGGAGAGATCGGCTGCTCGCTCCGGCAGATGAGGATGTCGGGCTGGATCCCGAGCTGCATCAGGTCCCGCACCGAGTGCTGCGTCGGCTTGGTCTTGAGCTCGCCCGCCGCGGCGATGAACGGCACCAGGGTCAGGTGGATGAAGAGCGCGTTGTCCCGCCCGACCTCCTGGCGGAACTGCCGGATTCCCTCCAGGAACGGCATCGCCTCGATGTCGCCCACGGTGCCGCCGATCTCGGTGATCACCACGTCGTGGCCGGGAGCGGTGCGCCGGATGGCGTTCTTGATCTCGTCGGTGATGTGGGGGATGACCTGAACGGTAGACCCGAGGTACTCGCCGCGGCGCTCCTTGTTGATCACCGTCTGGTAGATCCGTCCCGTGGTCACGTTGTTCTGTTGGGAGAGCGAGCGGTCGATGAAGCGCTCGTAGTGGCCCAGGTCGAGATCGGTCTCCGCGCCGTCGTCGGTGACGAACACCTCGCCGTGCTGAAACGGCGACATCGTACCGGGATCGACGTTGATGTAGGGGTCGAACTTCTGCATCGTCACGGCGAGCCCGCGCTCGACCAGCAACCGTCCCAATGAAGCGGCGGCGATGCCTTTCCCGAGGGAGGAGACGACGCCGCCGGTGACGAAGATGTATTTGGTCGCGTTGGGACCCGTGGTCATAGTCTCACCCTTGTAGTGCGTGCCAGTGGGCTTCTGCCCGTCGAAGGTCATCCGGCGTATCGATGCCTGGCAACGCCGGCTCGGCCAGGCGGCTCACCCCGATGGCGAGCCCATAGTGCAGCGCCCGGAGCTGCTCTAGCCGCTCCGCAAGCTCCGCCGGGCTCGGCTGAGCGCGGACCCAGCACTCCAGCGCAGCACGGGTATAGGCGTAGATGCCCAGGTGCTGCCAGTAGAGCTCGTCGGCCGGCTCGCCCGGGTCGCGGCGATGGGGAATGACGGATCGCGAGAAATAGAGGGCTCGGCCCCGCGCGTCCGTGACCACCTTGACCCGGGAGGGATCCGCCGCGAGTGCGGGCTCGAGCGGCGCGGCTGCGGTACCCACGTCGTCGCCCTCGTCCACCCGCTGGAGGGCGCCAGCCACGGCCTCGCGGCTCAGGAACGGCTCGTCCCCCTGGACATTCACCACCACGTCGAACCCGGCGAACTCGCGGCGCCGGGCCACCTCGGCCACCCGGTCGGTGCCCGAGAGGTGCCCCGCATCCGTCAGCACCGCCGGCACGCCCGATTGTCGGACGACCTCAGCGACGGCCGGCGCGTCCGTCGCTACCACCAGCCGCTCGACCAGTCCGTGCTCCATGACGCGCTGAATCACCCGGGTGATGAGCGGCTCACCGGCCAGCAACTGGAGCGGTTTGTGAGGGAGTCGGGTGGAGCCTAGACGAGCCGGAATGACACCAAGGACGCGCATCATGGAAGGTAATCGGACGCGGCAACTCAGTCAAAACTCATGCCGCCTCCCGAACCGTCCCGTTGGTAACGGCTATCAGCCTGCGGGCCAGAGTCTTAGGGAACACCAGCCGGGCTCAGGGTGGCGCCATCCCGGGTTAGTGCCAGAAAGTTCGTCAGGAGGCGTTTTCCCTGGCTGGTGCCGACCGACTCGGGGTGGAACTGCACCCCATAAATGGGCAGCGTCCGGTGGCACAACGCCATGATCTCACTGCCGGCCGGGCGGTCCGCGGACCACGCGGTGACCTCGAGCTCTGCCGGCAGACCCGCGGGCGAGACCACCAGCGAATGGTAGCGCATGGCCTCGAAGGGGCTGGGGATCTGCTGGAACAGCATGTGGCCGGAGTGCTGGACCATGGTGGTCTTTCCGTGCATCAGCCGGTCGGCCCGCACCACGCGGCCGCCGAAGGCATCGCCGATGGCTTGATGACCCAGGCAGACACCGAGCAGGGGCACCCGGCCGGCCGCGGCGCGGACCAGCGGGACCGAGATCCCCGCCTCGCGGGGGGTGCAGGGCCCGGGCGAGATGACGATGGCACCGGGCGAGAGGGCGAGGACGTCCGCGACCGTGAGCGCGTCGTTCCGGTAGACCACCGGATCGGCGCCCAGCTCGCCGGCATACTGGACCAGGTTGTAGGTGAAGCTGTCGTAGTTGTCGAGGACGAAGAGCATGGACTCCGAAGCTAGCGGGCGCGCGCGGAGTCCGCCATGCGTCGCGGCGCCGTCCTCGCCGAGTCGGCGCGGCGTGCCCCCTCGGACCGCAGGGAGTCGGCGAGACTCTCGCTTCGCCGGCTGATGGAATCGGCCATCCGCTCGGCGGCATCGGAGATCGATTCCGCGCGCGCCTCGACAGCGTCGCTGATGGAGTCGGCGAGATCGGAGGAGTCGGCATCGTCGCCGAAATCGCCTTTCCGCAGATCGTCGACCAGGTCCTGCGGCAACAACAGCGGCACGGTGATCTCACCCGGGTGGAAGACCGCGTGCCCGTACTCCACCAGCCCGCTATCCGCCCCTTCCTTGCTGCACCAGAAGGTGCCTTTGTTCCCGCTGCCGGTCCGGACGTGAATGCCGGGGCCGTGGCGATTTTCGCTATCCAGGTTGGCCGCCAGGCGGCACCCCTCCAGCCCACGGGCCAGAAGCGAGTCGGTGAGCTTCACCTCGAGCTGCACCGAGGACACCTTCTTGGGGGTCTCCCGGTACAGCACCAGACGCTGAAGGTTGCCCAGTTTGTTGCCGTTGAGCTGAAACGGGATGATCGCCAGGGGGATGCTGATGGGCCCGGTGCCGGCGACCACGTCGCTGACCTTGGCCATACCCCGGCGGGCCAGGGTGACCCCGATCATCCCCACGGCAAAGATGCCCAGCGCCCCGAGCGCGATCCGTATCCAGTAGTTTCGCATAGACCCTCCGCTCCGAGACCCAGCATCCGGCGGACGACGGTGACTGGAGTAAATATGTTTCATCGAGAGACGCTTCGCGACCTGCGAAAGTTTCACCGGGCGGCCCGGTGATCGAGGTCGACGGACTGCAAAAGCTCTACGGAGACTTCCCCGCCGTCCAGGGCCTGTCGTTCCGGGTCCAGCCGGGGGAAGTGCTCGGCCTGGTCGGCCCCAACGGCGCCGGGAAGACCACCACGATCCGGAGCATCGCCGGCATCATCATTCCGAGTGCCGGCCGGATCCGGATCGCGGGGCACGATCTGGCCGGCGAGCCGGTGGCCGCCAAGCGGGTGCTGGCCTTCATTCCCGATGAGCCGCATCTGTTCGACTACCTGACCGTCGAAGAGCACCTTCGTTTCGTGGGCCGTCTGTATCAGGTGCCGGAGGTGGAGGAGCGCCTCCCCGGCATTCTGGAGGAGTTGGGACTGACCGCCAAGCGGAGCGCGTTGCCGGGCGAGCTCTCGCGGGGCATGAAGCAGAAGCTCGCCATCGCCTGCGGGCTGCTGCACCATCCCGGCGCGCTGCTGCTGGACGAGCCGCTGACCGGCCTCGATCCGGTGGGGATTCGTCGGATGAAAGCGACCATCGTACGCCGGGCCGAGGAGGGAGCGGCGGTGATCCTGAGCTCCCATCTGCTGCATCTGGTGGAAGAGATCTGTACCCGGGTGCTCATCATGAACCGGGGCAAAGCGGTGGCCTTCGGCACCATCCCCGAGATCATTGCCGAGCGGCCCGAGATGCTGGGCCGGCGGCTGGAGGACGTGTTTCTGGCGCTGATCGGTCAGGAGGGGCCGGCCGAAGCATGATCCAGGCGTTCCGCTATCTGGCCTGGTGCACGGGACGCAACCGTCTGGCGCGGCAGCTCCGGCAGCTTCGGAGTCCGCGCTACCTCGCGGCCGTGGCGTTCGGGCTGGGATATCTCTGGCTCGTGCTGGTGCAGCAGCGGCCGGCACCGACGGCGCCGCGCGGCATCGAGAGCCGCTGGGTCGAGCTGCTGGCCGCGCTGGCGGTGGCCGGCACGGCGGCATGGGGGTGGGTCTTCGGGGTGGAGCGCCGGGTGCTCGCCTTCTCGCCCGCGGAGGTCACCTTTCTGTTCTCCGGTCCCGTCACCCGCACCGGGCTGGTGCACTACAAGCTGCTCCGGAACCAGCTGCTCATCCTCTTCAATTCGCTCCTCTGGACCCTGATCCTGGCCCGCGAGCGGTTCGGTGTCTCGCCCTGGCTCCGGGCGCTCTCCATCTGGATTCTCCTCACTACCCTGTCCTTCCACCGGCTGGGTGCCTCGTTTGTGCGAACCAGTCTGCTGGAGCACGGGCGGTTCGCCCTGCGCCACCGGGTGATGTCCCTGCTGGCGGTCGGCGCGGTGCTGATCGCGTTCGTGTGGAGCGTCCGGGACGCGCTGCCCGCGCTGGGCGAGGGGTGGTCCGAAGGGGCACCGAGCTTTCTGGCCGCTATCGTGGAGGCCAGCAGCCGACCGCTCTTGGGATCGCTGCTCCGTCCCTTCGAGATCATGGTCCGCCCGCTCACCGCGCCGACGCCGGATGCGTGGCTCCGGGCGGTCGGGCCGGCCATGCTTCTGCTGGTCCTTCACTACATCTGGGTGATCCGCTCGGACACGGCGTTCGAGGAGGCAGCCGCGGAAGCGTCGCTCCAGCGAGCCAAGCACCTGGCGGCGGGACGCTCGGGTGCGAGTGTCGTGCCGCGGCTGGCCCACCGGCGGCTCCCGCCGTTCCTTCGGCTTCGGCCCCTGGGCTGGCCGGCGGGCGCGATCCTCTGGAAGAACCTGCTGGCCGTGGTCCGCACTCGCCGGATCCGCAACACCGCGGCCGGCCTGGCGCTGGCGAGCGTGGTTGTGACCCTGCTGTCGTTCACCTCACATGGCGGCGTCGCCGAGCTGGCGGGCTGGCTGGCCGCGACGTGGGCCGGACTGATGATCGTCATCGGACCCCAATGGGTGAGGAATGATCTCCGGGGAGACCTGCTCAAGCTCGACCTGCTGCGAAGCTACCCGCTCAAGGGAACCGCGATCGTGACCGCGGAGGTGGCCGCCTCCACCCTGGTGCTCACCGTGGCCCAGCTCGCGCTCCTCCTGGTGGCCTATCTGGCGCTCCTGGGAAACGCCGGCGCCGAGCCTGGACTGAAAATGCGGAGCATCATTCTGGCCGCCGCGCTGGTGTATCTGCCGGCGATCAACTTCATGGGCCTGCTCATCCACAACGCGGCGGCGATCCTCTTTCCCGCATGGGTCCATCTAGGTGGGGGTCGTCCCGGCGGGGTCGAGGTGCTGGGCCAGAACATGTTGATGGTAGTCGCGTTCCTCGCGGTGCTCGGGCTCGCCTTGTCGGTGCCGGCGGCGCTCGGCGCGGGGATGTTTCTGCTGCTGGGAGATCCGGCCGGGCTCTGGGCGATCGTGCCGGGGAGCGTAGTCTTGCTCCTTGCGCTGGCGGGAGAGGCGATGCTTCTGGTGCGCTGGCTCGGCGGGGTGTTCGAGCGGACCGACCCGGCATCGGCCGGGATCGTGGGGTGATCCTACTCGACCTCCTCACCGGCAGCTGCGAAGCGGCCGAAGCGTAGGGCCAGGGTGGGCAGCACGAAGAGGCTGAGCAAAGTGGACGTGGTCAAGCCGCCCAAGATGACGATCGCCATCGGACCCTCGATCTCGCGCCCCGGGTCGCCGCTCCCCAGCGCCAGCGGAAGAAGGCCGAGCGCGGTCACCAGCGCCGTCATCAAAATCGGACCGAGCCGCTCCAAGGCGCCGCGGGTGGCGGTGGACCGACCCCAGGTCGCGCCCTCCTCCCGCACCAGGTGATCGTAGTGCGAGATCAGCATCACCGCATTCCGCGTGGCGATGCCGAACAGGGTGACGAAGCCGACCAGCGACCCGAGCGAGAGCAGCCCGCCCGTGGCGAAGACCGCGAGCACGCCGCCCACCAGCGCGAACGGAAGATTGGCCAGCACCAGCAGGAGCCGGCGTGCCTCCCCGAAGGCCAGCCACAGCAGCATCAGGATCCCCGCCCCGGCCAGCAGGCTGTTGCGGAGCAGCTCCGCTCGCGCCGCTCGCTGCGCGGTGCCGCTGCCCCCGATCTCGGCGTAGACGCCGGCCGGCAGTCTGGCCGACGGTCCGAGGGTGCGCTCGAGATCGCGGGTCACGCTCTCGACGTCGCGCCCGCGTACGTTCGCGGTCACCGTCTGCACCCGGCGGGCTCCCACGTGGCTGATGAGGAATCGCCCTGTCGTCCGTGCCACGTCCGCGACCTGGCCCAGCTCCACCAGCCGGCCGCTCACGCCCGCGAGCGGGAGGGCCTTGAGGTCCTCGGGCCGGGCCCGGCGCTCCGGCAGGAGCGTGACCACCACGTCGGTGGCGCGGTTTCCGTCGAAGGTCTGGCCGACCCGGGCGCCCCGGGTCGCCGTGGCAATCGCCGTGAGGACCTCGTTGGGGCGAAGACCGTAGAGCGGCAGCTCGGCCGGCCGGAGGCGGATCACCACCTCCGGCGCTACCGGCGGCGGATCGTACTGCACGTCGGCGGTGCCGCGCACGCGGGCCAGCGTCTGGGCGACCCTGCGGGCGGCCAGATCGAGACTATCGAGGTCATCTCCGAACACCCGAACGACCAGCTCCGCGGTGGACCCGGTGAGCGTCTCCTCGATTCGCTCCGCGAGGAATCCTCTGATGGCGAAGTTGACGCCGGGGAAGCGGGCGAGAACCGCCCGCAGATCATCCTGCACGGTCTCAGCCTCCCGGCCCTTGAGCGGCACCAGGTCCACCTCGAACTCGGTGTAGTGGGTTCCCCAGGTGTCCTCCGACAGCTCGGCGCGCCCGATGCGCTGAGCCACGGAACGAACACGCGGGTCCCGACGCAGCGCTTCCGTCACCCGGGCTCCCAGTCGCATCGATTCATCCAGCGAGGTGCCCGGGACGGCGGACATGTGTATCAGGTAGTGGCCCTCACGAAACTCGGGGAGGAAGGTGGCCCCGAAGAAAGGGAGCGTCGCCAGTGCAGCGAGACAGAGCAGCGCCGTAGCGGCGCCGACCGCGACGGGGCGGTCGGCCAGCCACTCGAGCCGACGGGCGTAGCGCGCCTTGATCCAGGCGAGCGCCGGCGACTCATGCGTCCGGTGACTGCGCCGGCCGAGCAGGAACAGCGTGAGGGCGGGCGTCACGGTCAATGCCACTCCCAGGGACGCGAGGATCGCCAGGATATAGGCCAGGCCCAGCGGCCGGAACAACGCGCCCTGCACCCCGGTCAGCGCGAGCACCGGGAGAAAGACCACGGCCACCACGAAGGTGGCGTAGACCACGCTTCCCCGAACCTCCAGTGACGCATCGAGCACCACGGCCGCGGCGCTCCGGCCCCGTCCTCCCGCGGCCCGGTGCTCCCGCAGCCGGCGGGCGATGTTCTCCACGTCGATGATGGCATCGTCCACCACCTCCCCCAGCGCGATGGCGAGGCCGCCGAGCGTAAGGGTGTTGATCCCGAAGCCGAGGAGGTCGAGCACGATGAGCGCGGTGAGCAGGGAGAGCGGAATGGCGGTGAGGGAGATGGCGGCGGCGCTGAGGTCGGAGAGGAAGACCAGCAGAATCGCGGCGACCAGCACCGCACCCAGCAACAGCGAGGTCACGATGTTCCGCAGGGCCAGGTCGATGAACTCCGAGGGCCGGAAGATCCTGGGATGCAGGAGCAGCCCGCTCGCGCGAATGGTGGGCTCCAGCCGCGCCAGGGCCGCTTCCACGCGCTGTGCTACGACCTTGGTGTTGGCGCCGAGCTGCGCCGAGACGACGATGACGAGACCACGCTGCCCCTGCACCCCCCCTTCCCCGATGCGGGGCTCGGCAGCCTCGACGACCCGCGCGATGTCGGTGAGGTGGAGGACCGATCCTCCCTGTTCCCGCACGACGGTCCGACCCAGCGCTTCGGGTGTCAGCGCCTGGCCCTCCGCGCGGATGGTGATCCGCTGATTCGGCTGGTCGATCACGCCTGCACCGCGAACGCCGGTGGCCTCACGGGCCGCGTCCGTCACCTCGGCAACTCCGATCCCGTAGGTCCGCATGCGTTCCGGATCGAGCTGGATCTGGAGCTGGCGGACCTCACCGCCGAACACCGCCACCTTGGACACACCCGGCGTCGCGAGCAGCCGGGGCCGCAGCACCCAATCGGCGAACGTGCGCTGCTCCGCCGGTGAGCGGGTTCCCGAGGTGAGGCCGATCACCAGCACGGTGCTGGAAGACGAAGTGAGCGGGGTCAGGACCGGCGGCTGAACCGTCTCGGGCAGCCGGCCCGCGGCCTCGCCCAGCCGCTCCGCCAGCGACTGCCGAGCGCGATAGATGTCGACGTGCTCCGCGAGTACCGCGGTGATGACGGAGAGGCCCTGGATCGACTGCGAGCGGACGGCGGCGATGCCCTCGACGCCGTTGATCGCGTCCTCAATCGGCTTGGTCACCAGGATCTCGACCTGTTCCGGCGAGAGCCCCGGCGCCTCGGTCTGGATGGAGACCTGGGGTGGCGCGAACTCCGGAAAGACGTCGAGCCGGGATCCGGCGACGACACCCGCTCCGTAGACCACCAGTGCAAGCGCCAACCCGATCACCACGCCACGGTGCCGGATGGCGCCTCGGACCAGGGTGGTCAGCATGCTGCCGCGGGCAGCGTCACTCGCCGGCCTCGTCCCCCACGGTCACCCGGGCGCGGAACTCCTCGGAGAGCAATTCCTCCGCGCCGGTGACCACGACGGTGTCCCCGGCCATGAGTGGCGCGCCGGCGAGCCAGCCACCGGGCGCCGGCCGCTCGGTGGAGAGTCGCACCCGCTCGAAGCGGCCCGGCGCGCGCTGCAGGTAGACCCAGGCGAAGCCGTCCCATTGCACCACGGCGCGGTCGGGCACCAGTACACCTGCCATCGCGCGCGTCTGCCCCGGTACCAGCGCCATCACCGGCGTGCCCGGCGTCGCGCCCGGCCAGGTACGGACGGCGCGGTAGAGATAGGCAGGCCGGCGGGTCACCGGATCGGCTTCAGGGGCGGGACCGACCAGGCGCGCGGAAATCCGGAGCGTGGTACCCGGCGGGCTGAGAACGATCGAACGTCGAGGCGAGCCACCGGCCGGCTCGGCCCACCCGACCCGCACCAGCGGCCGGCTGTAATCCACGATCTCCAGCAACTCCTGTCCGGGCTCGACGATCGCGTCCGGCTGCGCTCCCACCCGGGAAACGACGCCGGCGATCGGCGAGGCAAGCGGCCTGGCGTCCGACACCTGTGCGATCGGCACGCCGGCCCGCACCTCGGTCCCCAGACTGGGCCAGCGCGCGCCCCCCGGTACGGTGAGGCGCCCACCCACGGGAGCCCGCAGCACTGCCGTGCGCTCCGGCTCCGCCACCACCTCGGCGGCGAGCCGTTCCTCCGGCGCCCGGGATATCGCACGAAGCGGCTCCGTCGCGAGCCCGATCCGCCGGCTGTCCGCCGAATCGAGCGACACGAAGACGGCCTCCCTGCTCTCCTCCAGCCGACTGGCCGCGACCACCGGCGCGTCGCGCTGGGCCTGGAGCTCGACCTGCCGGCGATGCGCCCGGTACAACAGGATCAGGGCGGCGGCGAGGCCCAGGGCGAGCACGATCGGCAGAACCCGGCGGGCGGTTCCCATTAGTGGCTCACGCCTGGCATGGCGATCTCCTCGCGCGGGTCCGGCCATCGCTCGCCGGGGGCTCCCTGCCACATGGCGAGCGCGGCATCCAGCGCGAGCGCCGCTGATCGAACCGTCCGCTCAACCGCGCGACTCGCCCGCTCGGCTCGCGCGACGCCGAGCTGCGCCAGCGCCGGGTCCAGTCGCGTCGTCTCCCCGCGCTGATATGCGGCCTCGGCGAGTGCCAGCGCGCGCCCCGCCACCACCGCTTGCGAGTCGGCTCCCACCTGCTCGAGCCGGCCCCCGCGACAGCCGGCGACCGCCACACCGATCTCGACCAGCACCGAGTCCTGCACTTCGGCGATGTGGGCCGCGGCGGCACTGCGTGCGGCGATGGCCTCCGCGATCGGCGCGCGATTCCGAAAAGCGAGCAGCCCGGGTGCCGCCAGTGCCACCGCCCAGCGGTGCACACCCTGATCCCAGATGAACCCTGGCCCCAGGCCCAGGTCGGGATACTGCCGAGCGACTTGGAGGTAGAGCGCGGCCTCGGCAGCGGCATAGTCCGCCAGCGCCTGTCCGACTTCGGCACGTCGGGACAGCGCGAGAGATGCCAAGGAATCCGAATCGAGCGAATCGCTCGCTTGACAGCCGGCGGTCGGCGAGACCACGACCGCAACGGAGTCGAGCGCCCGCGCTGGGAGACCGACCACCCCGGCCAGCCGTGCTCGGGCTTCGAGCATCGTCCGCTCCGCCGACCCCACCGCCGCGCGCGCCTCCTGCAGCTCGCCGCCGGTCCGGGCGAGCTCGCTGCTGGTGAGCGCCGCCTCGGCGAACCGCTCGCGCTCGAATCCCAGGATCCGGGCGACCGCCGACAGCTCCCGATGCGCCTCGTCGAGCTCGGCGGCCGCGAGTGCGACGCTCAGGGCGGCGGCCCGGGCGTCCTGGACCACTCGCCAGAAGGTCAGGTGCAGATCGCTTTCCGCCCGCGCGGTTCGGGCCCGCGCCTGCTGCACCCGAGCCCCGCGCTTGCCGCCCAGCTCCACTGTCAGGAGCCCGGCCAGCGAGACGACCCAAGGCGAGTGCGCGCCACTTCCGGAGACCGCTCGCTCGATGTCGGCCTCCACACCAGGGGCAGGCCGGGCACCGGCGCTTCGCTCGCCGACCTGCGCCGCTCGCCACTGGGCCCGCGCCCGTGCCAGCTCAGGGCGCAGCAGCAGGGCCGCCAGCGCGAGCTGGCGATCGGTCCAACGCGCCCTCGCGGGCGGCTCGGCCCAACGCCTGACGTAGGCCACGAGGGCCGAATCATCGAGCCGGCGCTGACGATAGGCGGCGGGAAACGTTGCCGGATCGACCGGCTGGGCACGGTAGCGTACGCAGGCGGCGGTGGCGAGGGCCAGCAGGAGCGACACCACGCTGGAAGGTCGCATCGCTCAACCTCTGGGATGAAACTGCTTGTGCACCGACCGCAGGTACTCGCGATCGACGTGGGTGTAGATCTGGGTGGTCGAGAGGTCGGCGTGTCCCAGCATCTCCTGCACCGCCCTGAGATCGGCGCCGCCTTCCAGCAGGTGGGTGGCGAAGCTGTGGCGCAGGGTGTGCGGGGTGACCCGCTTGGTGATCCCCGCGCGCGCCGCCGCGCGCTTCACGATGCCCCACGCCCCGACCCGGGAGAGCGGCTCGCCCCGAGCATTGAGCAGCACCTTACTCTGGCTCCGCCCGCGGTCCAGCTCCGGCCGTATCGTGTGCAGATACACCGACACCGCACCGATGACGCTGCGGCCGATCGGAACCAGGCGCTCCTTCCCACCCTTGCCGAAGACCCGGACCAGGTTCTCCGACAGCAGTAGATCGGTGATCGCCAGCCCGCAGATCTCGGACACCCGGAGCCCGCCGCCGTAGCCGATCTCCAGCAGCGCCCGGTCCCGCCAGGCGAGCGGCTCTTCCACCCGGGGCGAGCCGAGCAGCGCCTCGACCTCGGTGACGCTCAGCGTGGGCGGCAGGACCCGGCCGCGCCGCGGGCTTTCCAGCCGATCGCTCGGGTTGTCGGTCAGTCGGCCTTCGGAGACCAGGAATCCGAAATAGGTGCGGACTGCGGAGACTTCCCGGCGGATGGTCGCCGCGCTCAATCCCAGGTCCTTGAGCAGGTAGACGAACTCCCGCAGCAGCGGCCGGGTGACCTTCTCCGGGTGGTGCACCCCGCGGGACACGGCGAACTCGCCCATCCGGTGTAGATCGCGAAGGTAGGCCTCCACGGTGTTGGCGCTGTGTCCCGACTCGAGCGAGAGGTAGTCGCGGAAGCCCTCCAGCCAGAACTCACGGGAGATCCGTTCACGCAGGTCCGCGACCGTCACGGGCTCCTCTGTTCCTCCAGCCGCCGGCGCATCTCCGACAGCTCGGCGGGCGGAATGGCCAGCAGCTCGGCCGCCAGGTGCATCAGACGCTCCTCGTGCTTTCCGATCGCGCCGTCGCCGAAGGCGACGGTCCACATCCGTTCCACCAGCTCCAGCCGCTGGGTCCGCGAGGAGCGCTGCCGCAGGCGCTTTGCATAGTCGGCAAAGCGGCTGCGCCGGAGGGCCTCCGGGGCCGGGGCCGGCGGCTCCGACGAACCGCCCACGCCCCAGCGGGTCCGCAGATGGGCCGCGACCAGCTCCCTGTCGGCCGGCGTGAGAACCGGGTCCGCGTAGGCCAGCTCCAGGACCAGCATGGCCGCCGCCACGCGCGCGGAGCCCTCCGCGATGTCGGTCCCGGCCAGGAAGGTCGGCGCGGCGGGCTCAAGCGCGTCCTGGGTGGCGTGCCAGACGCGCTCCCGTTCGCGCGCGCGTCGACGACGCCAGCGCCACGCCAGCACGACCGCGATCAGCACCACGGCCGCGATCGCCAGCGTCGTGTTGACGCGCGCGAGGACCGCACTGATCCGGCTCCACTCGGCTCCGATCACGGCGCCGAGCGCGATGATGCCGCCGTACCAGATGGCGGAGGCGATCCCCATCGGCACCAGCGTCCGCACCACGCCGAGGCCGACCAGCCCCGCAAAGGGCGGCACCACCGCGCGGAGGCCGGGAAGAAAGCGGCTGATGAAGATGCCGATCGTCCCGAAGCGGAGATATTCCCGCTCGATGACCGCGAGTGAGCGCGGCGCCAGCAGGCGGCGGCCGGTGGGGCTAGCGAAGAGACGCCGGCCATAGCGGCGTGCCGCCAGGTAGACCCCGGCGGCTCCGGCCAGGTTGGCGGTCCAGGTGACGGCGAAGACGGCGAACGGCGTGGTCACCCCGCGATTTGAGAGGAACGCGCCCAGCGCGACGGCAGCGTCGGAGGGGACCGGCGGAGCCACGTTCTCGACCGCGGCGAGCAGAGCCAGGACCGCGTACACCGCCAGTGGCGGGAGTTGTGAGACCCAGGCGAGCAGGGACTCGATCAGCGGGCCTCCAGCAGGGCCACCGCCATCACGGCGAGTCCTTCGCCCCGTCCGATGAAGCCCATCCCTTCGTTGGTCTTGGCCTTCACGCTGATGGCCCCGGCCGGCAGCGCGAGCCGCGCGGCCAGCGACGCGGCCATCGTTGGCAGGTGGAGCTGCAGCCTGGGAAGCTCGGTGATGATCGTGAGGTCCGCCTGCACCAGCCGCTGTCCCCGGCCGCGGATCAGCTCGTGCGCCGTGCGCAGCAGCTCCATCGAGTCGGCGTCCTTCCACTGCGGATCGCTGTCGGGGAAGAGCTGGCCGATGTTGCCGGCGCCGGCGGCGCCCAACATGGCGTCGGTGAGCGCGTGGGCCACGGCATCGGCATCGGAGTGCCCCGCGAGACCACGCGAATGGGGAATGGTGACCCCGCCGAGAATCAGCGGGCGTCCCTCGACGAAGCGGTGGGAGTCGTAGCCGATCCCCACACGGGTCACGCCGCGGCCGGCTCCGGGATGACGCTGTAGTCCTGGCGGCGGCGCATCGGCGTGTAGCCGGCGTCGCGGATGAGGCGCTCGATCTCTCCCAGCGTGGTGCGGTAGGTGGTACCCGCCGCGGAGACCACGTTCTCCTCCATCATCAGGCTGCCGTAGTCATTGGCGCCGAAGCGGAGGGCCACCTGCCCCACCTTATGCCCCATGGTGACCCAGGAGGACTGAAGGTTGGGCACGTTGGTGAGGACGATCCGGCTCATGGCGAGCATGCGGAGATAGGTCACCGCGTCCGTCTTCTGGTAGTGCGACATGCCCGGCGTGCCCTCGGGCTGCAGCGGCCAGCAGATGAACGCGGTGAATCCGCCGGTGCGCGCCTGCAGCTCGCGGACCCGCAGCAGGTGCTCGATGCGGTCCTCGTCGGTCTCGCCCAGTCCGTACATCATGGTGACGGAGGTCTTCATGCCCTGCCGATGGGCTTCCTCCTGCACGCCGAGCCATTCCTCGGTCTGGGCTTTCTTTCGGGCCACCCGCCGGCGAACCTCGTCCACCAGGATCTCCCCGCCACCACCGGGAATGCTGTCGAGCCCCGCCGCCCGCAGCTCCCGCACGACCTCGGCGACGCTCAGTCCGAAGCGCTCGCTGAAGAAGACGACTTCCGAGGGGGAGAAGCCGTGAATGTGAATCGGGTGATGGACCTTGATGTAGCGCATGAGCTCGAGGTACCACTCGAACGGGATGTACGGATTGTGCCCGCCCTGCAGCAGGATCTGCACGCCGCCGATGGCCTTGCACTCGTCGATCTTGGCGCCGATCTGCTCGAAGCTGAGGACGTAGCCTTCGGCGTTTTTGGGGCGGCGATAGAAGGCGCAGAACTGGCAGTCAGCCACGCAGACGTTGGTGTAGTTGATATTCCGGTCGATGATGTAGGTGACCATACTCTCCGGATGCTGCCGCCAGCGCTCGGCGTCGGCGAGCTCGCCGAGCTCCAGGAGCGGGGCGTGCTGGTAGAGGGCCAGCAACGCCTTGAAATCACTTGATGTGCGATCTACAACGCTCATAGCCACTGTCAGTTAGGCGGTTCACAAATAGAGCGCTTCGCTCTCACCTGCGCTACCTTGCCGTCCTTGCCGTCCCTGCCGCCCTTGCCGCCCTTCCCTACGCCGCCGCGATGAACGACAGCGATCCATCCGGAACCAGCCCCTCCTGCGCCAGCCGACGGAAGAAGTCGGTGAGGCCGGCCAGATGACGGTACGATAGCGCATAGTCCAGATCGCCGAGATACTCGCGGCAGACCGCTTCAGCGACGCCGGTGCTCGCGGCCGCGGCCGCGGCGAGCTGGTCCAGATGCTCCAGCCCCCAGGCGCGCGACTCCAGCAGCCGCTGGTGCACCGCCTGCACGCCCGCGGGTGCGGCCTCGCGGCGGGCCGCCCACACCGCGAAGACAAACGGCAGGCCGGTCCATGCCTTCCACTCCGCGCCCAGATCGACTCGCACCGGATAAAGCTCCTGCGCCGCCAGCAGCAACGCCGCGTCCCCGATCACCAGCACCGCTTCGTGGGGCAGACCGGCCAGCCCGGTCAGGTCCGCGGCTTCAGCGCGGGCGGTGGCGTAGCGCGGCCGCACGCCCCAGCGATGACGGGAGACCAGATCGAGCAGCAGCACCGACGTGCGCGAGGAGGCGGTGAGCAGCACCGTTCGACCGTCCAGCTCCTCGACCGGCCGGCGGGAGAAGAGGGCCACACTGTGGACCGGACCGTCGCACGTGATCGCCAGGTCAGGCAGCAGGTGATACGCCGCCGCGTTCCGGGCATACTCCACCGCCGACACGACGCTCACCTGCAGCTCGCCCGCCGCGAGCAGATCGTTGAGCTCCGAGGCGGTGCCCGTCACCAGCGACGCGGGCATCGGCACCAGTCCCCGATCGATGGCGCCGTACACGGGATAACAGTTGATCCAGGGAATCCGTCCCAGCCTCATGCGGCGTGCACCACCGGCAGTGCCGCCCCCCGGCGGAGCGCCGGCTCCGGCGGTGGATCGTCGAACTGCTCGCGGACGGTTTGATAGAGGCTGTCCCGCTCGACCGGTCGCTTCCCGGCTCCCCGGATCAGCCGCACCAGATCGAGATAGGGCATGTGCATGGCGGTGTGGGCCCCCGCCTCGTGATAGATCCGCTCGTAGACCACCGTGCCCTCCACGTCGTCGCAGCCGAAGCTCAGCGCGATCTGGGAGAGGAACGGCGTCACCATGGGCCAGTGGGTCTTCACGTGCGGCACGTTGTCCAGGAAGAGCCGGGCCACGGCGATGTTCTTGAGATCCTCGTAACCCGTCGTGGCGGTCCCCACCCGCCCCATCTCCTCGCCCAGCTCGTTGTGGTCGGGGTGATAGGCCAGCGGGATGTACGTGAGGAACCCGCCGGTCTCGTCCTGCAGCGCGCGGAGACGTTCCAGGTGCTCGATCCGGTCCGCCGGCGTCTCCACGTGTCCGTAGAGCATGGTGCAGTTGGTCGGAATGCCCAGCTCGTGGGCCACCCGGTGCACCCGCAGCCACTCCTCCCCGGTGAGCTTCCGCTCGGCGATGGTGGCACGCACCGCGGTGCTGAACACCTCCGCGCCGCCACCGGGAAGACTGGTGAGGCCCGCCTCCTTCATCGCCAGGAGCACCTCGCGCTCGGAGATCTTTTCGATCCGAGCGAGGTGCGCGATCTCCACCGCGGTAAGCGCCTTGATGTGGACGTGGGGGAAGCGCTCCTTCAATCCCCGGATCATGTCGGTGTAGTAGGCCAGCCTGAGCTTGGGATGCAACCCGCCTACGATATGGAACTCGCGGGTCGGCATGCCGCGCGCCTGCTCCGCCTCGTGGAAGACCTCTTCAAGCGAGCGGGTGTACGCGCCCTCCTCCTTCGGCATCCGCGCGAAGGAGCAGAACACGCAGGTGTTGCGGAGCACACAGACGTTGGTCGGATTGATGTGCTGGTTGGCGGAGAAGAAGACCCGGTCGCCGTTCCTGCGCTGGTTGGCGGTGTCGGCCAGGCGGCCCAGGCCGAGCAGATCGCTGGTGGCGTAGAGCGCGAGACCATCCCTGGCGGACAGCCGCTCGCCCTCCATGACTTTCCGCGCGATCGAGTGTAGCGCGGGATCCCGAAGCCGGGTGGGATCGAGCTCGCCAGCCATCGTATCTCCTTGGGGCGCAGGGAGTAAACAACCCCCTCAAAGGTACACCGCCCCCGCCGGTCGGGGCCAGGGACCTCCCGGCTCACTCGGCCAGAAACTCTCCTACCGCCTCCAGGCCTTCGATGTGGTCACCCATGATCTTGGCCGCCGCGATGACCGGCACCGCCAGAAAGGCGCCGGGCACGCCCCAGAGGAACCACCAGAAGAGGACTCCCACGAGCACCGCCACCGGATTGAGCCGGAGGCGCCGCCCGTACGCGATAGGACTCACCAGGTTGTTCTGCAGCGTGCTGATCAGGAGGTAGGCCCCAGGCGCCAGCAGCGCCTGGCCGACGCTGTCGAACCCGCCCAACCCGACCGCCCCCAGCGCGAGCAGCATGAAAGCCGCGCCGAGGTAGGGAATGAACTCCAGAAAGAACGTGAGCACCCCCCAGAGCGCGGGACTGGGCATGTGGAGCAGCCACATCGCCAGCGCGACGACGACCCCCTGCCCCAGGTTGATGAGTGCCGTCGCTCCCATATAGCGGGAGACCGCGGCCTCCACCTCGTGCGCGATCCGCACCGCCGTGACCTTGTCCCCCCGAAGCGGCAGCACCTTGACCAGCTTCTGGAGGAAGAGGTCGCCCGAGGCGAGCAGCAGGAAAGTGAGCAGCAGGACCTCCACGATGCCCCCCACCAGCGATGTGGTGGAGCCCAAGATTCGGACCGCGATCCCCGGCCCCGGCGGGGACGAGGCGGTCTGGCCCTCGCCCTGGCCGCCGCTTTCGACCCGCTCGGCGGCGCTGGTGATCTGCTGGAATGGCCGGCGGAGCTTCCTGAGGCGGGCCTCGGCCTCGTTCAGGGTCTGCGGCGCCTTCGCGATCCACCCGCGAACCGGGTCGGCCAAGGCGTTCGCGCCAAGGGCGACGGCGCCGAGCAGCACCACCAGCACCGCCGTGGCGGCGGGGGCGGTGGGGAGCCGGGCCGCCTCCAGCCAGCGGACCAGCGGCCGGAGGAGACCGGTGAAGAGGATGGATAGAGCGATGGGGATGAAGAAGTCGCGCCCGAAGTACAGCGCGCAGATCGTGGCCAGCGTTGCCAGAATGATCACGGCGGCCGAGCTGGCCGGCGCCCGCTCCGTCGTCACCCGACGCGACGGTTGGAACGGGTGGGACGCCGCGCTACGGCTCCCACCGCTTGACCCCCAGCGTCACGTTGTGTCCGCCAAATCCGAACGAGTTGGAGAGCGCCACGTCGACCCTCCGCTCGACCTTCTGATTGGGCGCCGAGTCGAGATCGCATTCGGGATCGGGGGTGAACTGGTTGATGGTCGGTGGAATGACCCCGCACCTGACCACCAGCAGCGAGACCGCGAACTCGAGCGCCCCGGCACCGCCCAGCAGATGGCCGGTCATCGATTTGGTGGAGCCGAAGACCAGCCGGTACGCCTGCTCGCCGAACACGGCCTTGACCGCCTCGGTCTCGGCCACGTCGCCCTGCGGAGTGGAGGTGCCGTGGGCGTTGATGTAGCCCACGTCATTGGCGTCGATGCCGCCGTCGGCGAGGCAGGCCCGCATGGCGCGCTGGGCGCCCTCACCGTGCTCCGCGGGCGAGGTGATGTGATAGGCATCCGCGCTCAGGCCGTAGCCCACCACCTCGCCCAGGATGCGGGCACCCCGCTGCTCGGCGTGCTCCTGACTCTCCAGCACCACGATCGCGCCGCCGTCTCCCAGCACGAACCCGTCCCGATCCTGGTCGAACGGCCGGCTGGCCGTCTCGGGCGAATCGTTCCGGAAGGACAGCGCTTTCATGTTGGCGAACGCGGCGACGGTGAGACCGGTGATGGCGGCTTCCGATCCGCCGGTGACCATGGCGTCGGCGGCGCCGTACCGGATCATGTTGTACGACTCGCCGATGGCGTGGGCCGACGAGGCACACGCCGACACCGTGGCGAAGTTGGGGCCCTTGAGCCCGTAGCGGATCGAGACCAGCCCGGGTGCGATGTCCGGGATGAACATCGGGACGAAGAATGGGGAGACCCGGTCCGGACCCTTGAGCACGTACGCCGTGCAGTTCTCTTCGTAGGTCTGCATGCCCCCGATGCCGCTGCCGATGACCACCCCGGTGCGCTCGGGCGAGGGAAAGCGTCCTTCGAGCCCGGCCTGGCTGACGGCCTGATGCGCCGCGGCCAGGGCAAACTGGGCGAACAGATCGTACCGCCGGGCTTCTTTCCGGTCGATGTACTGCAGCGGGTCGAAGCCCTTGACCTCGCAGGCGAAGCGGACCGAGAGCTTGGCCGGATCGAACTTCTTGATCGGCGCGGCGCCCGGGGTGCCGGCAAGCAGCGCGTTCCAGGTCGACTCGACATCGGTTCCGACGGGGGTCACCAGGCCGAGGCCGGTGACGACGACACGGTGCGGCAAGTTACTTCCCGATCTTCTCGTGCAGGTAATTCATCGCGTCGCCGACGGTCCGGAGCTTCTCCGCATCCTCATCCGGGATGTCGATGTCGAACTCCTTCTCGAATGCCATCACGAGCTCCACCGTGTCCAGGCTGTCCGCGCCGAGGTCTTCCATGAAGCTGGCCTCGCTTGTGAGCTTCTCCCGCTCGACGCCCAGCTCCTCGACGATGATGTCCTTGACCTTCTCTTCGACGTTGCTCATGTCGTCCTCGATTGGAGATTCAGGATCGCCTCAGATGACCATTCCACCGTCGACCACCAGCACCTGGCCGGTGACATACCCGGCCAGGTCGGAAGCCAGAAAGAGCACGGCCCCGGCGACGTCCTCGGGCCGGCCCAGCCGTCCGAGCTCTATGGCCTGTAATAATGTAGCCCGCGCCTCCTCGGGCAAGGCAGCGGTCATGTCGGTCTCGATGAAGCCGGGCGCGACGCAGTTGGCCAGAATGCCGCGGCCGGCGTACTCCTTGGCGATCGACTTGGTGAAGCCGATCAGTCCGGCCTTGCTGGCCGCGTAGTTGGCCTGGCCTTTGTTGCCCGTGAGGCCCACGATGCTGGTGATGTTCACGATGCGGCCGGCGCGCCGCTTCATCATCCCCTTGAGGACCGCCCGGGTGGTGTGGAACGCGCCCTTGAGGTTGGCGTCCAGCACGGCATCCCAATCGGCCTCGCTCAGCCGAAGGACGATGTTGTCTCGGGTGAGTCCGGCATTGTTGACCAGGATGTCGATCGGGCCGAGCGCCGCTTCCGCGGCGGCGATGGCGCGCTCCACCTGGTCGGCATGCGCCACGTCGCAGCCAACCCCGACGGTCCGCTCGCCGAACTCGGCCGCCACCGATACCGCCCGATCCTGGTCCCGCCCGACGATCGCGACCTTGGCGCCCGCCCCGTGCAGCGCCCGCGCGATGGCGAGCCCGATGCCGCGGGTACTGCCGGTGACGAAGGCCGAGCGGCCGGTGAGATCGATCGCCGTCATGCGCGCGCGAGGAACTGCTCGACTTCCGCAGCGGTGCCCAGGGTGACGGTCGTCGCGCCCGGCAGGATGCGCTTGGCAAGCCCGCTCAGCACGTTGCCCGGACCCAGCTCGACGAAGGTGGCCCCGGGGGCGAGCACCGCCGCCTGGCGCATGCACGCCACCCAGCGAAGCGGAGCGGTGAGCTGATCGACCAGCAGCCGTTTGGCGTCGGTCCCGGTGCGCACCGGCTCCCCGCTGGCGTTGGCCAGGACCGGGAACGCCGGGTCGGCAAAGGGAACCTCCGTGAGTGCGTCGTGCAGGCCGTCGATGGCCGGCGCCATGAGCGGAGAGTGGAACGCGCCACTCACCTTGAGCGGCACCACGCGTTTGGCACCCCGCACCTTGCACGCGTCCCCGGCGCGGCCCACGGCGGCGACATCACCCGAGATGACCGTCTGATCCGGGGCGTTCAGGTTGGCGGCCACCACGATGCCATCGGGTCTGGAAGCCGCGTCACAGGCCTCATCGACCTGCTCCGTCGGCAGGCCGAGCACGGCCGCCATGGCACCGGGTCGCTGCTGTCCCGCCTGGTACATCAGCTCGCCCCGGCGGCGGACCAGCCGGGCGGCCGCGGGTGCGGCGAGCGTCCCGGCCGCCACGTGGGCGCTGTACTCGCCGAGGCTGTGTCCCGCCGCGGCGCGGGCGTCGGCGAACCGGTGACCCACCACCGCCCAGACGGCGGCCGAGTGGGCGAGAATGGCGGGCTGGCTGTAGTGGGTGAGCGTCAGCTCTTCCTCGGGTCCCTCCCAGAGGATCCGGGACAGATGGATTCCGAGGGCGTCGTCGATGGCGGCGAAGGTATCGCGGGCGGCGGGAAACCGCTCGGCGAGATCGCGTCCCATGCCCACCCGCTGGGATCCCTGCCCCGGACACATGAGGACGCTCACCACCGGGCGACGGCGCTCCCCCAGGTGAATCCGGCGCCGAATGCGACGAACAAGACGACCGATCCGGGCCGAACCCGCCCTTCCGACACGGCCTGATCGAGCGCGAGCGGAATCGAGGCGGACGAGGTGTTCCCGAACCGGTCGACATTGACCATCACCTTGGACATCGGCAGGCCCGCGTGCTTGGCGGTGGCCTCGATGATCCGGAGGTTGGCCTGGTGCGGCACCAGGACATCCACGTCGTCCGCCGTGAGGCCGGCCTGGCGAAGCACCGCGTCGCACGCCTCGGCCATCGCCAGCACGGCCGCCTTGAACACCTCGCGTCCCGCCATCTTCATGTAGTGCGATCGCTCGCAGACCACCTTCTCGCTGATCGGATCGGCGGCCCCACCCCCGGGGCGATAGAGCAGCGGGGCCAGCCGGCCGTCCGACTTGATGTAGGTGGCGAGGAGCCCGCGTCCGGGGCTGGTCGAGCGGCGGAGGATGGAGGCACCAGCGCCGTCGCCGAAGAGGATGCCGGTGGACCGATCCTGGAAGTCGGTGATGGTGGAGAGCTTTTCGGCGCCCACCACCAGCACCGTCTCGCTCTGTCCCGAGGCGATCAGTCCCTCGGCCACGGTGAGGGCGAAGATGTAGCCGGGGCACGCGGCACCGACATCGAACGCAGCGGCCTGGTCGGCCCCGAGCAGGGCCTGGAGATCGCAGGCGGTGGAGGGCAGCAGGCGATCCGGGCTAGCCGTGGCGAGCACGATGGCGTCCAGGTCGGCCGGGCCGACGCCGGCGCGCGCCATCGCGCTCTCGCTCGCCTCCCGGCTCAGCATGGCCACACTCTGCTCCGGCCGGGCGATGCGGCGCTCCCGGATGCCGGTGCGCTCGACGATCCACTGGTCCGAGGTGTCCAGCGTCCGGGCGAGATCGGCGTTGGTGAGCACGTCGGGCGGCACGCCAACGCCCACGCTCGCGATCTCCGCGAAGGGACGCGCCATCATGAGCTGGCGGCGGTTTCGCGCTGAGAGAATTCGGCCGCGATGTGCTGGGTCAGACCGGCGCTGACCGCCTGCACCGCGACCCGGATGGCGTTCTTGATGGCATTGGGACTGGAGGAGCCGTGGCAGATGATGGCCACTCCGCGCACCCCCAGGAGCGGCGCGCCGCCGTAGGTGGAGTAGTCCAGGTGACTGACCAGCTCGCGCATGCCCGGCCGCTCGAAGACGTCGGGGGCGCGGTCACGGATCAGGCTCACGAACACCCGCGCGGCGGACTCGTAGAACTTGAGCACGATGTTGCCCACGAACCCATCGCAGACCACCACATCGACCGGAACCCGGCGCTGTGGTCCGGGGAGGATATCGCGGCCCTCGATGTTGCCGGCGTAGGTGAGCCGGGGCGAGCGCTTGAGGAGCTGGTGCGCCTCGCGGACGACGGCGGTGCCCTTCTCCTCCTCTTCGCCCACGTTGAGGAGCCCGACCACCGGATTGGGCCGGCCCAGCAGGTCTCGCACGTAGACCGTGCCGAGATAGGCGAAGCCGACCAGCTCGCGGGCGGAACAATCGAGGTTGGCGCCGCCGTCGAGCACCAGGACCGGCTCGGCACCAGTGGGGAAGAGCGTGGCCACCGTGGCACGCTCGACGCCGTCGTGGAGACCAAACAGCAGGGTGGAGGCGGCCAGCGTGGCGCCGGTGTTGCCGGCCGAGACGAAGGCGTCGGACGCGCCGTTCTTCTGCAGCGTCAAGCCGACGACCACGCTGGAGTTCGGCTTTCGGCGCACCGCGGCCAGCGGCTTCTCCGCCATGCCGATAACGTCAGCCGCCTCGTGGATCTCGAGGCGGCTGCGGTCGGCCCGGGGATAGTTGGCGAGCTCGGTTTCGATCACGTCGCGACGCCCGACCAGTTGCACCACAAAATCGTCGGGCAGACTGGTGAGCGCTTCAATGACCCCGGCGATCTCCGCCTGCGGGGCGCGGTCGCCCCCCATGGCGTCCACCGCGACGCGGATCACGCTCAGACGTCCTCGACCTCGACCTGCTTCTTGCCCCGGTAGTAGCCGCAGGAATCGCACACCCGATGGGACAGCTTGGGCGATCCGCACCGGGGACACGCCTGGGTGGCCACGCTGGCCGCAACGTGGTGCCCACGCCGCAGACGCTTCCGGGCCTTCGAGGTCCGACGCTTCGGAACTGCCATGATGTCCTCAAACGGGTTCGGCGGGGGTACGACAGGCGCAGGGCCCCGCGTTCAGATCCGCCCCACATCGGGGACAGAGTCCAGCACAGTCTTCACGGCAGAGGAGCAGCTCGGTCTGGATGGCCAGGGCGAGCTCCTCGCGCACCGACTCGGCGACGTCCACCTGGGTGGCGCGCTCGGGGAGCGGGTAGAAGTCGGGATCGTCGGCGGCCTCGGAGTCGGTGCTGAACACCGCCGCGGGGACCTCGATGTCGACCTCGTCGAGCACCTCGGTGAGGCACCGACGGCACTCGCCCCGCACCACGGTGTGCAGGTTGCCTCGCCAGAGGTAGGTGCCCTCGCCGGCGGCCTGCAGTTGGCCCTGCACCGACACCGGCCCCGCGAGGCCGAGCTCCAGACCATTCAGGACAGGATCATCGGGCTGGAGCACGCCGTCCGTCCGCACGGGACCCCGTTGGAGGTCCCGAATGTTGACTCGCAGCATAGCCGCTTAAAGTAACTGTGACAACAACTTGGGGCAAGACCGCGGATCAGCCCCAGAGCCCCGCCAGCTCCCCTTCCGGGAAGAAAAATCCCACCTCTCGAGCTGCGTTCTCCGGGCTGTCGGACGCGTGGATCGCGTTCCGGCCCTTGGACTCCGCGAAGAGCTTTCGAACGGTGCCCACCGCCGCCTCGGCCGGGTCGGTGGCGCCGATGACGGTCCGGAGCGTGGCCACCGCATCCTCCCGCTCGAGCGCCATCGGCAGGCACGGGCCGCTGGTCATGAAGCTGACCAGTCCCGCGAAGAACGGCCGCTCCCGATGGACCTCGTAGAAGGCGCCGGCCTGCGCTTGGGTGAGCCGGACCAGCCGCGCCGCGCGCAAGCTGAATCCCGCCTGCTCCAGGTGCGCGATGATCTTCCCGGCGTTCCGCGCCGTGAGCGCGTCGGGCTTGAGAATGCCGAGGGTGAGCGAAACGGCCACGAAGCCTCCAGACAGGATGGTTGAGCTGGCTCGGCCGATCCGATTCCTTCGGCCGATTCACCACGGAGACACGGAGGACACCGAGACGGCACGGAAAGGCTGAGCAGCAGCGCTGGCTTAGACCTTCGCCTGGAGCAGCTCGACCACGTCGATCGGCCGACGCATCACCCCGATGCCCGCGGCCGCGAACGCGGCGAGCTTCTCTTCCGCGGTGCCGGAGGAGCCCGAGATGATGGCGCCGGCGTGGCCCATCCGCCGACCCTTGGGCGCGGTCTGCCCGGCGATGAAGCCGACGACTGGCTTGGTGACGTGCTCCCGAACGAAGCTGGCGGCCCGCTGCTCGTCGGTGCCACCGATCTCTCCCAGCATGACAATGGCGTCGGTGCCGGCGTCGGCCTGGAAGGCCCGGAGGCAATCGATGAAGTCGGTGCCGATGATCGGATCGCCGCCGATCCCGACGCAGGTGCTCTGCCCGATGCCGTTCCGGGTGAGGTGGTTCACCACCTCGTAGGTCAGCGTACCGCTGCGGGAGACCAACCCCACCCGTCCGGGAGCGCAGATATTCCCCGGAATGATGCCGACCTTGCTTGCACCCGGGGTGATGAGACCGGGACAGTTGGGCCCGATGAGCCGGGCCCCGCGCGAGCGCACGAACGGCAGCGCGCGCGCCATGTCCAGGACCGGCACGCCCTCGGTGATGCACACGATGAGTGCGAGCCCCGCGTCGGCCGCCTCGAGCACCGCGCCGGCCGCCATCGCGGGCGGCACGTAAATGACCGACGCGTTGGCCCCGGTGTCGGCGACGGCCTGGGCCACGGTATTGAAGATCGGGACCTTGTCGTCGAACCGCTGGCCACCCTTGCCCGGCGTCACCCCGGCCACCACGGTCGTACCGTATTCCAGCATCTGCCGGGTGTGGAAGGAGCCCTCCCGGCCGGTGATCCCCTGCACCACCAGGCGGGTGCGCCGGTCGATGAAGATACTCACGCCGCCTCCCGGGCCAGCTTGACCACCTGCTCGACGGCCTGGTCCATATCGCTCAGCGCCCGCATGCCCACACCCTCGAGGATGCGGATGGCCTCCGCCTCGTTGGTGCCGGTGAGCCGGATGACGATCGGCACGCTCACCTTGAACTGGCGGGTGGCCGCCACGATCCCGTTGGCCACGTCGTCGGTTCGGGTGATCCCGCCGAAGATATTGAAGAGGATCGCTTTGACGTTGGGATCGCTGGTGATGATCTTGAGCGCGCTGATGACCTTTTCCGGATTCGAGCTGCCCCCGATATCGAGGAAGTTGGCGGGCTCGCCCCCGTAGAACTTGACCAGGTCCATCGTGGCCATGGCGAGCCCCGCGCCATTCACTACGCACCCGACGTTGCCGTCCAGCTTGATGAAGGACAGATTGGCCCGCCGGGCCGCCACTTCGCTCTGTTCCTCCGCGCTCTCGTCGCGCAGCAGGGCCAGGTCCGGGCGGCGGTCCAGCTCGTTGTCGTCGACCACGATCTTGGCGTCCAGCGCCAGGACCCGCCCGTCCGGTGTAGTGACCAGCGGATTGATTTCCGCCAGCGACGCCCCGTTGCCGGTGAACACGCTGTAGAGCTGCTCCATGATCCGCGAGGCGGCCCGGACGTGGGCGAACTCGCGATAGAGACCGAACGCCAGCGTCAGCGCCTGGTGAGGCAGCAGACCGTAGACCGGGTCGACCGGCAGCCGGGTGATCTTCTCCGGCGTCTTGGCCGCGACCTCCTCGATGTCCACGCCGCCGGCCGCGCTCACCATGAAGACCGGGCGCTGGGTCTCGCGGTCCATGATAAGGCCCACGTAACTCTCGGTGGCGATGTCGGCCGCCGGCACGATCAGCACCTTGTGGACGGTGAGCCCCTTGATCGTCATACCGAGAATCTGCGAGGCGTAGTCCGCGGCCTCCGCCGGGTTACGGGCCAGCTTCACCCCACCGGCCTTGCCCCGGCCGCCCGCATGGACCTGCGCCTTGATCACCACGGTGCCGCCGATCCGTCGCGCGATCGCTTCTGCCTCCGTCGGGGTGGCGGCGACGTCGCCCTCGAACATCGGAATTCCCGCCGCCTTGAGCAGGGTACGGGCCTGGTACTCATGCAGGTTCACGGTTCCCTCGTGATGGTCGTGCCGGTCTCACCGCGCAGCGCGGCCGGGCCCTCCGACAGTCGGGCGATGATGCTGCGCCGGCCTCCCGCCCGGACGAATGCCGCGGCGGCTTCCACCTTGGGTCTCATCCCGCCGGCGTCCAGCGTGTCCCCGGCCACCAGGGCGTCGGCCTCGGCCAGGCTCATGCGCCGGATGGGCCGCGCGGATGGCGTGCCCCAGCCGGCGAAGACCGCGTCCACGTTGGTCAGAATCATGAGCACCTCGGCCTCGAGCTGGGCCGCGAGAATGGCCGAGACTCGGTCCTTGTCGACCACCGCGTCGAGCCCTTCCAGTCCGAGCAGTGGGTCGTCGTACACCGGCGGGCCGCCGCCACCGGCGGCGATCACGATGGTACCTTGCTCCAGCAGGCGGCGCACCACGGGGAATTCCACCACGCCGAGCGGCACGGGACTGGTGGCCATCCGGCGCCAGTTGCCGGCGCCGTCGCGCCCCACGGACCGTCCCACGTCGCGCAGCCGCTTGGCTTCCGCGTCAGAGAGTGCGTGGCCCACCGGTTTGCTGGGCCGGCTCAGGGCCGGATCGAACTGGTCGACCAGCGTCTGGGTGATGACCGTCGCGACCTCGCGACGCACCCGCGCGGCCGCGAGCGCGTTCTGCAGCGACTGCTGGAGCATGTAGCCGATCCAGCCTGCCGTCTCGGCGACGAGCACGCCCAACGGCAGCGGCTCGACCAGCCGGCGCGCCGCGTCGTTGCGCAGCAGCTCGTCGCCCACCTGGGGTCCGTTGCCGTGCACCAGCACGATCTCCCAGCCGTTCCGCGCCAGCTCCACGATCGGCGCCATGCTCTCGCGCGCCCGACGGAACTGGTTGGTGACGGTGGGTGGCTCTCCCGCGTGGGCGAGCGCGTTGCCGCCGAGCGCGAGCACCGCCGTCTTCACGCGGACCACCCTCGCAAAAAGCCTTGCAAGCTAGTCCCGGCCCCAGGGGCGAGCAAGCTCACGGTCCCCCGGAATCCGCGGGCAGTCCGAGCGTCTTTCGCAGCGCCTCCCAGGCCCGGCCGAACTCCGCCCAGTCCGCGCCGCGGAGCGCGGAATCGGCGCGGAGCAGGAGCTGCCGCGCGTCGTCCAGACGGGTGGCCGGACCGGCACCCGCGATCGCGGGCACCGAGGCGCCCAGCAGATTGCTCCACGCTTCCGCCAGTGTGTGGCCGGCACCCAGACGCTCACCCGGCGCGGCCACGCTCACCCACACGACCGCCGGGCCTCCGTTGGCGCGCCGGGCGAAGCTCATCCGGTAGCCGACCACACCGGCGGGGCTCAGATCGAAGCGCAGCGGTCCGTGATCGAGCCGGCCGCCCTCGTCCCGGATCGAGTCGTTGAGGGCCGCGTAACTGGGGAAGCGCGACCAGCGCGTCTCCAGCGTGCCTCGGGACGGAAGCGCCGCGGCCGAATCGATGCGCGCCAGTCGAAGCGCGTCGCCGTCTTCCTCCCGGCCCGCGACCAGCAGACCAGTGAGGCGGCGCTCCGCGATCCGCTCGAACGAGACGACGAGCTGCGGGCCCGCGGCATCCGGCAGCCAGGCGATCTCCGCGCGGGGGAGCTGGTTGCTGTCGGCGGGCACTCGTCCGCTGCCTGCTCCCAGATTCCACGCGGGGCGCTCCAGCTCGTGAGCCTGCGCCTCAAAGAGGTCCTCCGGATACGGCGCGGCACGGAGCACCGGTCCGGGGATGGATGACGCCGGTTCGACCACACCCTCCGAGATGCCCGCCCAGGCCTCCGCCAGCGGGTCGCTCGCCGGACGAAGAAAGATGTGGGTCGCTCCGGTGAGCGCCGACACGCTTCCCAGAAAGCCCGCGCGGAGACTACCCACGGAACGATCATGCCAGGTGATCCGGGGCGAGAGGGGAAAGGTGGCGCTGGAAGTGTAGCCGTCCACCAGCCAGACCAGCTCGCCGTCGATTACCCGAGCCGACGGCTGGCCCCACGTCACATACGGAGCGAGGCATTCGAGCCGGGCGCTGGGGGACAGCCGCCAATCGATCCGCGCGCCGGCCGGGAGCGGCCCCAGCAGTCGCCCGGCCTGCAGTGCCCAGGCCAGCAGGATGCGCCGGTGCCAGCTGGTGGCCGGCACGCCCGGACCGTCGCGCCCGTTCACCCGGAACGACGCGGCGGCCGGCCTGAACGTCTCCTCCCCCAGCTCGAGCAGCGGTCCCGCCGAGGGCCGCGGCACCGAGTCGCGCGACTGGTAGTAGAGTGGCTCGCCGGCGGGCCCGATGCGATCGTCCGCGATCGCCGACAGTGAGAGCCGGCCCTCGCCGAGGGTGCGCGCCGCGAGCCACACCGGACGAGGTCCGCCCTGCACGCTGAGCATCGCGGCATCGATCGACAGCAGGTGCATCGAGTCGACAGCGAGGATTCGCGAAAGCGTCTCCTGGCTCCAGTACGACGGCACGCGGGGCGGCACCGGCTCCCCCCGCGACGCCACCGTCACCTCCCGCAACTGCTCGAGCCCGTATGCGTAGCGGCCCAGCCGATCGAGGCTCGCCGAGTCGGCCAGCGGCTCGGCGTCGCCGGCGATGGCCGCCGGCACCATCAGATGGCCCACCAGCGAGGCCCCCGCGAGGACGATCCATCCGGCGGCGGCCAGCGCGTGGCGCGCGCGGACCGCCCAGGCGACGGAGAGCACAGCGGTAGCAAGCGCGACGCCCGCCAGGATGGGCGTCACGTTTCTGGTGGCGCGCCAGATGGCCTCCGCGGGCACTCCGCCCAGCGCCACCAGCTCGTAACGCTCGAGCAGATAGCCCCACATGAGGGTCAGCGCGAGTCCGGCCAGGAGCCAGCCGAGGTGAATGCGCGCGTGATTGTTGATGGCGGGGCGGCCTTCGATCCAGCGGACCGCTCCGACCACCAGATACAGCGCGAACACGATGCCCAGCGCGAGCGTGAGCAGCAGGAAGGCGAAGCCGTGCGCCGCCCGCCACACCGGGAGCTGCGCCACGTACAATCCGATGTCCCGCTGCAGCAGCGGGTCCGCCATCCCGTAGTGAACGCCCTGCCAGGCGAGCGCCACCTCGTGCACCCACCGCGAGGTGCCCGAGCCGACCAGGACCCCCAGGACGCCACCGCTCGCGACTGCGATGGTGAGCAGCGCGCTGGGGGTGAGCGCTTCCCGGAACTCGAGGTTGGCGACATTGCGGCGCACCTGTACCGAGCCGACCGCGCGGTAGACTGCCAGGAGGTGCCCGATGAACCAGGCCGAGGCTAGCAGGACGGCGGCGAGGTCGAGAATAGCCCGGAGGAGATACCAATCGGTGAGAAACCCGACGGCGGCGGGCGACACCTGCGCGGCCCACCACCGGTCGGCGAGAATGCCGGCCGTCCAGCGGCCCGCGAACAGCAGGACGACGAGTCCGGTGAGCGCGGCGGTGAGCCGCCGACCGCGCCGGGACACCCGGTTAGGCGCGCACGCCCTGCGCGGCCAGCCAGCTCACGACTTCACCGCGGTAGGCGTCCAGGGCCAGCGGGTCGGTGGCCTCGAAGCGAAGCACCAGGATCGGCTGGGTGTTCGAAGCGCGGAGCAGGCCCCAGCCCTTGGGAAAGGTGATACGGACCCCGTCGATGGTGTTGGCGGGATAGCGCGCGGCAAACGACGCCGCGGCTCGCTCCACGATGGCGAACTTCTGGTCCTCGGGCGCGTCGACCCGGATCTCGGGCGTGGCGAAGGTCTGCGGCAGATCGGCCAGCAGCGGGGCGAGTCCGAACGGCTGGCGGCTCACGATCTCCAGCAGGCGGGCCGCCGCGAAGAGCGCGTCGTCGAAGCCCAGGTAATCGCCGCCGAAGAACATGTGCCCGCTCATCTCCCCCGCCAGCGGCGCCTGCAGCTCCTTCATCTTGGCCTTGATGAGCGAATGACCTGTCTTCCACATGACCGGTTGCGCCCCGGCGGCAGTCAGCGCGGCCGGCAGCACTTCCGAGCACTTCACGTCGAAGATCACCGGGGTTCCCGGACCGAACCGGGCCACCGCGTCGCGGCCGAGGATGATCAGCAGCTGGTCGCCGTAGATGATGCGGCCCGTCTCGTCCACTGCGCCGATCCGGTCGGCGTCGCCGTCGAACGCGATCCCCAGCTCCGCGCCGGTGCGCCGCACCGCAGCCTGAAGGTCGCGCAGGTTCTCAGGGATGGTGGGATCGGGATGATGGTTGGGGAAGCTACCGTCCGACTCGCAGAAGAGCGGGATGACCTCCGCGCCCAGAGCCTCCAGCGTGGAGACCGCCACCAGGCTCCCCGCCCCGTTGCCGCAGTCGACCACGACCTTCACCCGCCGGAGGAGCCGATGCCGGTCGAGGATCCCGTCGCGGTAGCGGCCCAGCACCGAGGCGTCGCTGGACTGGCGGCCGGCTCCGGTGCGCCAGCGCTCGGTGACGATTCGCTCCCACAGGTCGAGGATCTCTTCGCCGTGAAATGGATCGGCCCCGAGGACCAGCTTGAAGCCGTTGAATTCGGGAGGATTATGGGAGCCGGTGACCTGCACGCCCCCGGTGCTCCGGAGCGCCGACACCGCGAAGTAGAGCGCGGGCGTGGGAAGCGTGCCGACATCCAGCGCGGTGCCGCCGGCATCCGCCACACCGAGCCGGATCCCCTCCGCCAGCATGGCGCCGGATGGCCGATTGTCCCGGCCCACCGCAATGACCGGCGCCTGGCCGGCCCGGTCCCAGGCTACGGTCGTGAAGGCCCGCCCCACGCCGCGCGCCAGCTCGGGGGTGAGCTCGGTCCCCACGATCCCACGGACGTCGTACTGTCGGAAGATCGACTTGGGTACGTTCATCCGGTCAGTCATCGTCCGGCGAACGGCAGCCCAGTCTGGGTGAGCCGTGCCGCGCTCTGGCCGGCCACGTCGAGCAGCCCTCCGGGCCAGAACCCGAGCACGATGACGACGACCACCGAGACCAGCACCGTACCGGCGGCCGCCGGCGAGAGTCGCACGCTCTGGTAGCGCTCGGGCCCGGGCGACGGCCGCATGTACATGCCCATGATCACCGGGAGGTAGTAGCCCGCCGAGATCACGCTGGTCAGCACCAGGATCACCGGAAGGATATAGTGCCCCCGCGCCACCACCGCGGAGAGGATGTACCACTTGCCGATGAAGCCGAAGGTGCCGGGAAAGCCCAGCAGGGAGAGCATGCAGACGCTGAGCCCGAAGGCGATGGCCGGCCGGGTGGCCGCAAGACCGGCAAGGTCGTCGTAGGTCACGTCGCGCTCGCCGTTCCGCCCCAGGACCGCCAGGAAGCCGAAGCTCGCGAGCGTCGCCAGCGAGTACGCCAGCAGGTAGAGCAGCACCGACCCCGCGCCCACGAAGGAGCCCGGCCAGACGCCCACCAGCAGGTATCCCGCGTGCGCGATCGAGCTGTAGGCCAGCATCCGCTTGAGCGACCGCTGCGACAGCGCGACCAGATTGCCGACGACCATCGTGGCGATCGCCATGGCGGCGATCACCGGTTGCCAGAGACTCACGGCGGAGGCGAACCCCTCCATCAGCACCCGCACCAGCGCGGCGAAGGCGGCGGCCTTCACCCCGGTCGCCATGAAGCCGGTGACCGGGGTGGGCGACCCGTCATAGACGTCCGGCGCCCACATGTGGAACGGCACCGAGGCGGTCTTGAAGCCGAACCCGATCAGCAGCAGGCCCAGGCCCAGCGCGGCGATGAGCGGCAGGTGGCCGCTGGAGAGCTGCGCCCCGATGAGGGAGAGATTGGTCGTCCCGGTGGCGCCATACGTCAGCGCGATGCCGTAGAGCAGGAATCCCGAGGCAAAGGCCCCGATCAGGAAATACTTGAGCGCGGCCTCGGAGGAGAAAGGGCTGGCGCGGCTGAAGCCCGCCAGAGCATAGACCGCCACCGACATGACCTCGAGGCCAAGGAAAAGGACGATGAGGTCTTCGGCGCCCGCCAGAAACATCATGCCGGCCGTGGCCAACAGCACCAGCGGGTAATACTCCGGCGCCAGCAGCCGCTCGCGCTCGAGGTAGCCAAGCGACAGCAGGATCGTCCCGCCCGCGGAGATGAGGGCAACGGCTTCGGCGGCGTAGCGGTAGGGATCCAGAGCCACCATCTGGGCCAGGCCATCGGCCTGGGCGTCGTTGCCCCAGAGTGCCGCCAGTCCGGCGGCGCTCACCACCACACCCACGAAGCTGAGCCATCCGGCGAGCCGGCTGTCGGCCGCGGTCTGGTGACGCCAGCTCAGGACCAACAGGACGATCAGCGCCCAGAAGGAGAGCAGAATCTCGGGCAGGAGTCCGACCGTGATGCCCCAGGGGGTACTCAGATCGAGTCGTATCATCGGGCCGCTCCGGGCTCGCTCACGCCGGCTGGCAGCATCGCGGTCGGCGCCCGGGCGGTGCGCGACAGAGCCGCGTCGAGGTACTGCCGGCTGGCGGTCTCGGTCCGCCGCAGCACCGGCGCGGGATACAGTCCCAGCCAGACGATGCCCACCAGGATCGGCAGCAGGACGGCCAGCTCCCGGCCCGAGAGGTCGGACAGGTGCTCGTTCTCCCGGTCGTCGAGGCGGTTGAAGATCATCCGCTGGAGCGCCCAGAGCAGATAGGCCGCGGCGAAGATCACACCGGTGGTGGCGATCCCGGTGGCCCAGGGAAAGGCGGTGAAGCTCCCCAGCAGGACGAGGAACTCACCCACGAAGCCGTTGAGCCCGGGGAGCCCGATGGAGGAGAGCGCCACCACGGTGAGAATCAGACTGAACACCGGCACCACTCGCGCGATGCCGCCGTAGTCCTCGATCAGCCGGGTGTGGCGCCGCTCGTAGAGCATCCCGATGAGGAGGAAGAGCGCGCCGGTCGAGAGGCCGTGGCTGATCATCACCATCAGCGCCCCCTGTACGCTCTGCAGCGTGAGTCCCCAGATCCCCAGCATCACGAAGCCCATGTGGCTCACCGAGGAATACGCCACCAGCTTCTTGACGTCGGGCTGGACCATCGCCACCAGCGCGCCGTACACGATGCCGATCACGGCCAGCGTCACCATCAGGCTGCTCACCGCCGGGCTCAGCGCGACCTGGGGAAAGAATGGCACCCCGAAGCGGAGGAAGCCGTAGGTCCCGATCTTGAGCATCACGCTGGCCAGCAGGACGCTGCCGGCGGTCGGCGCCTCCACGTGCGCGTCGGGAAGCCAGGTGTGGAAGGGGAAGATCGGCACCTTGATGGCAAAGGCCACGGCGAACGCGGCGAAGAGCCAGGGTGCCGCCCGCCCCAGCGCGGAGGCGTTCTCCAGGAGATGCTCGTACCCGAACGAGAGCGTCCCGGTGGCCGTCTGGATTTTCCAGACCATCACCAGGATGGCCACCAGCATGAGCAGCGAGCCGGCCATGGTGTAGATGAAGAACTTGATCGCGGCGTAGAGCCGGTTGGTTCCGCCCCAGATCCCGATGATGAAGTACATCGGGATGAGCATTACCTCGAAATAGATGTAGAAGAGGAACAGGTCGAGTGCGATGAACACCCCAACCATGCCGGTGAGCAGGACCAACATGAGGGCGTAGAAGCCGCGCTCCCGCCGGGTGATGTAGCGCCAGCTCGCAAGCACGCTCAACGGCATGAGCGCTGTGGTGAGGAGGACCATGACCAGGGAGATCCCATCGATCCCGACCCGATAGGTGATACCCCAGCTCGGGATCCAGGGCGCGGCACTCACCAGCTGCAGGTTCCCGCTGCCCGGATCGAGCGCCCACCAGAGCCCGAGCGAGAGGAGGAACTCGAGGGTGGTGACGACCAGGGCGGTCCATTTGGCGGCGGCCTCTCCCCCCAGCAGCACCGGGAGGACGCCGATCAGCGGGAGCAGGACGAGGGCGTGGAGGATCCACTGACCGTAGGAGATGGACTCGAGAAACTGGCTCATCGGACCGTCACCTGGCCATGGCGCGCAGCACCCACAGCGCGCCGACGAGGAAGAGCACCACGTAGATCCCGACCTGCCCGGTCTGCAGCCGGCTTCCCAGCCAGCCGAGGCCCCGGCTCAGCCGGGCGGTGCCGTTGACCGCGGCGCCGTCGACCACGCCCTGATCCACGCCTTTCCAGAGCACGACCCGAGACAGCCAGACCACGGGCCGAACCACCACTCGCTCGTACAGCTCGTCGATGTAGTACTTGCGGTTGAGCAGCAGTGCCAGCCCTCGATCGGCCGGAGCGACATTGGCGGCGAGGATGCGACGGCCCAGCGTGGCGCGGAAGCCGGCCACCAGCCCCACGGCCCCCACCAGGACGGCGCCGCCGACCAGGAAGAGCTCCAGCCGGCCGTGGGGCATCGTGAGCCCGAACAGGGCGACGCCGCGTGCCATGACCGGCTCGAGCCAGCGCTCCAGGGCGGCGTGCCCGCCGAGGAACGCCGGCAGGTTGAGGGCGCCGCCTACCGCGCTCAGGACGCCGAGCACCAGTAGCGGCCCGGTCATGATCCAGGGCGCTTCGTGCAGGTGCCCCCGCTCGCGCTCGCCGGTGCGGTTCTCTCCGAAAAAGGTCATGGCCATGAGCCGCGCCATGTAGAACGCGGTCAGGAAGGCAGCGACCACCCCCATGGCGTAGAACAGGTAGAACAGCGGGTATTCCCCGCCCCGGGCAAACGCCGCGGCCAGGATCTCGTCTTTGGAGAAGAACCCGGAGAACGGCGGAATCCCCGCGATCGCCAGCGTGGCGATCAGCATCAGCCAGAAGGTGACCGGCAGGTAGTCCTTGAGGCCGCCCATGTTGCGCATGTCCTGGGCGTCCTCGTGCGAGTGGGTGGCGTGATAGGCGTGATGCATCGCGTGGATCACGCTGCCGCTGCCGAGGAAGAGGAGGGCCTTGAAGAAGGCGTGGGTGACCAGGTGGAAGATCCCCGAGACGTACGCCCCCGTGCCCACGCCAAGAAACATGTAGCCCAGCTGAGACACGGTGGAGTACGCCAGGACTCGCTTGATGTCGTATTGCCGGAGCCCGATCGTGGCCGCGAAGAGTGCGGTGAGCGCGCCGATGCCGGCCACCACCGTGCTGCTGAGCGGCGCCATGGCGAACAGCACGTTGGTGCGGGCCACCAGATAGACGCCTGCCGTCACCATGGTGGCCGCATGGATCAGGGCGGAGACGGGCGTGGGGCCGGCCATGGCATCGGGCAGCCAGGTGTACAGCGGGATCTGAGCGGACTTGCCGGTGCAGCCGAGGAAGAGAAACAGGGTGATGGCGGTGACCAGCGCCCCGCCCTGCGTCAGCACCGTGGGCGCCCGGGTCAGCACGTCGGTAAAGTCGAGGCTCCCGAACGACCGCCACAGGAAGAACATCGCGACCAGGAAGCCGAAGTCCCCGATCCGGTTCATGATGAACGCCTTCTTGCCGGCGTCCGCGTTGGCCTTCTCGCTGAACCAGAAGCCGATCAGCAGATAGGAGCAGAGGCCGACGCCTTCCCACCCGATGAACAGCACCGGGAAGCTGGAGCCGAGGACCAGGACCAGCATGAAGACGACGAACAGGTTGAGATACGAGAAGTAGCGGGCGTACCCCGGATCCTCCCCCATGTAACCGATGCTGAACAGATGGATCAGGCTACCCACGCCGGTCACCACCAGCAGCATGACGCTGGAGAGCTGATCCACCTGGAACGCCAGATCCACCTGCAGCCGCCCCACCGGCATCCACTGCCACAAGCTGACGATGAGCGGAGCTTCCGGCGGCTGGCGCAGCAGCTCCAGGAACACCCCGGCCGCCACCACGAAGGCCGCAATCAAGGTGCCGGCGCCCACCACCGACACCATCGCCTTGGCCTGCGGGCGCCACAGGGCGAGCGCGCCGTTCACCAGGAATCCCGCGAGCGGGAACGCGACGGCGAGCCACACCAGATGGGAGATGGTCATCACCCCTGCAGGAGGTTGATGTTCTGGAGATCGACCGACTGCTTGTGCCGGAAGATGGCGAGGATGATGGCGAGCCCGACTGCCGCCTCGGCGGCCGCGACGGTCATGACGAAGAAGACGATGATGTAGCCGCTCGCGCCATAGAGCTGCGCGAAGGCCACGAAGGTCAGGTTGACCGCGTTGAGCATGAGCTCGACGCACATGAACAGCACGATGGCGTTGCGCCGGAGGAGCACGCCGGCCACCCCGAGGCTGAACAGAATGGCGGACAGTCCCAGCGCGGGTCCGAGCAGCATCACACCTTCCGCTTGGCCAGCACGACGGCGCCCACGATGGCCGCGAGCAGCAGGATCGAGGTGATCTCGAAGGGCACCAGGTAGGTCTGGAACAGCGGCGCCGCGATGCCGCCCACGACTCCACGGGTGACCGTCTCCTGCCGCGCCAGCTCTCCGGCGGCGAACGCGGTGCGCGGATCGGCGAACGCGGGCGACTGCGCCAGCTCGGCGGCGAGCCGGCGGGGCGAATAGCGCCAGAGCGTGAGGAGCTCGATACCGAGGAGACCGGCGAGCACCACCGTGGCGGCCACCCCGGGCGGACCCCGCAGATCGGAGCTGGGGTGCCCCAGGTTGAGCAGCATGATGACGAAGAGGAAGAGTACCATGACGGCGCCGGCGTAGACCAGCACCTGGATGGCCGCGATGAACTGGGCGTCCAGCAGGACGTAGATGGCGGCCAGCGAGAACATGGTGGACACCAGCCAGAGCGCCGCAGCCACCGGGTTCCGCTGCAGGATGCAGAGACACGCCGACACCACGGCCAGCGTCGCGAAGAAGTAGAACACCCCGGTGGTCATCTACTCACCCTTTGGATCGGCCGGATCCCAGAGCGTCGAGACGGCGTGGGTCTGGGAGGAGAGCCGCTCCAGGTCGTAGACGAAGCGTCCCCGGTCGTACTCCGCGTTCTCGAAATGCACCCCGACGTGGATCGCCTCCTCCGGGCAGACCTCCTGGCAGTAGCCGCAGAAGATGCAGCGGAACTCGTCGATCTCGTAGATCAGCGGGTAGCGGTCGCCCTGCTCGTCCTCGCCCGGCACCAGCTTGATGCAGTTGGCCGGACAGACCTGGGGACAGAGGCCGCAGGCGACGCACTTGGAGCGGCCCTGCTCGTCGGTGAGCATCCGGTGGGTGCCGCGCCACCGCTGGGAGATGCTCCAGTCGGTGGTGCTCTTCTGCTCCGGGTACTGCATCGTCACCTTGGGCTCGAACATGTGCTTGAAGGTGAGCGCCATTCCTTTGAGAGTGGCCCGCACGTAGCTCACGTTCCGGTCGGGACGCTTGAGCACCTTGACGCCGATGGCCATCAGCTCGTCACCGTCGCGCGCTCGGCGCGCGCCTCGAGGGTTGCCCGCTGCCGTCCCGACCCGCGGATGAACACGCCGCTGTCCAGCACCCCGAATACCAGCACCATCAGTACCAGGTTGATGCCGAAGAGCGCCAGTGCCTCCTGCTTCGGCCCGGCAACCCCCAGCCGATGCTCCAGTACATAGATCGCGGTGCACACCACCATGATGTACGCCAGCGCCAGCGGCATGAGCACCTTCCAGCCCAGGGCCATGAGCTGGTCGTAGCGGAAGCGCGGCAGGGTCCACCGGATCCACATGATGAAGAAGATCCAGAACATCAGCTTGAGGAAGAAGGCGAGACCGGTGAGCAGGGTGGCGAGCAGGCCCGGCGCCAGCGTCAGCAGCGCGCCGGGATGGTCCGGACCGACCGCGACGAACGGAATCGACCACCCGCCGAAGAAGAGCGTCGTGACCATGGCGCAGACCGTCACCACGTTGGCGTACTCGGCGATGAAGAAGAAGGAGAACTTCATCGCGCTGTACTCGGTGTGGTACCCGGCGATCAGCTCCGACTCCGCCTCCGGCAGGTCGAACGGCAGCCGGTTGGTCTCGGCGAAGCCGGAGACCAGAAAGATGAAGAAGGAGAGGAAGAGCGGCAGCACGTACCAGAGCCCCGCCTGCTGGTCGGCGATGATGGCGGAGAAGCTCACGTTGCCGGAGAGGAGGAGGACCGGGATGAGGCTCAGGCCCATCGCCACCTCATAGGAGACCATTTGCGCACTCGCTCGGAGACCGCCAAGCAGCGCGTACTTGCTGTTGGACGACCAGCCCGCCAGGGCCACCCCGTAGACCCCCATCGAGCTGATGGCCAGCACGAACAGGAAGCCGATGGGAAGGTCCGCCACCACCATCGGCATGAGCCCGTGATGGACCCAGCGCCCCAGGTCGACCGGGAAGAGGCCGAAGAAGCTGAACCCGACGGTCACGTCGAAGTCGATCGGTATGGGCGCGGCGAACGGGATCACCCCCGAAAGCAGCAGCGCCGGCACGAACGACATCGCCGGCGCGAGCAGGAACAGCCAGCGGTTGGCCAACGCCGGGTAGGTCTCTTCCTTGAGGATGTTCTTCACGCCGTCGGCCGCGGGCTGGAGCAGTCCCGCCCAGCCGACCCGGTTGGGGCCCCGGCGGTTCTGCATCCAGGCGCTGACCTTCCGCTCCATCAGGGTCAGCAGCGCCACACCGACCATGATCACCGTGAAGACCGCCAGCATCTTGATGACGCTGAGGAAGAGGAACCCCTTGAGCTCCGGTGTCATCCCACGGCACTCCCGGCGGTCTCTCGCCTGGCCGCTCCGGCCACGACTCGTCCGGTGAAGCCGAGCGACGCGTGGCTCAGGCCCGCGAAGGCGGGCCAGCGCTCTCCAAGCAACTCGAACGCCTCCGCCGCGGTCGATGGCGCCGTCGGGCTCGGCCCGGGTCCGGCCAGCACCTCGCCCGCGATCCACCAGGCGGGGCGCGCCATTCCGGGCTGGGATTTGGCCTGCTCGAACCGCTGGACCCGGCCGTCCCGGTTCACATAGGTGCCGTTCTCCTCCGCCATGTTGGTCACCGGCAGCACCAGCTCAGCGCGCTGGAACGCTTCCGCAGCCACCGTGCCCAGGACCACCACGGCGCCGGAAGCGGCGGTGAGCGCGGCCTCGTCGGCCGGGGAGAGATCCGGATCGAGCACGACCACCAGTGCCGCGCCCAGCGCCTCCCGCGTCGCGGCCTCCCACCGGGGCGTGTACCCCAGCAGCTCGGCCCCGGCCAGATTGGGCGCACGCTCCCGCCGGAGCGCCAGGTTGGGGATCCCCGCGAGTGGGGCCTCGTCGCCCAGGGGAACCTGCACCGCGGCGACGACCTCGAACCGCTCCAGCAGGCGGCGCAGCAGCCCGAGCGACTCGGTCGAGGCCCGCCCAGAAGCCAGGATCACGGCCTTGCCCGAGGCGCCCCGCACCAGCTGATCCAACCGCGTGAGGGCGGTGTCCCAGTCGGTGGCGACGTGGCGGCCTCCGTCCCGCACCAGCGGTGCTTCGATCCGGTCGCCCCGGTTCATCCAGCGGTAGTTGCTGCGTCCGTAGTCGCAGATGAAGTGGCGGTTCACCTCGAGATTGGGCCGGGGCCGGATCCGCACCACGACGTCATCCCGGGTATCGATCGAGATGTTGCACCCTTGGGTGCATCCGGGACACACGCTCGCCGTCTTGTCGAGATCCCAGGCCCGCGCCTTGTGCAGGAAGTCCTTGGAGAGGAGCGAGCCCACCGGGCAGAGGTCGACCACGTTGCCGGCCCAGGGGTGATCCAGCTTCTGCTCCGCGCTGATCCCGATGTAGGCGCGGTCGCCCCGCTCGGACACGTTGAGCACGGCGGTGTCCGCCACGTCCTCCATGAACCGCACGCACCGGGTGCAGAGGATGCACCGGTTGGGCACGTAGAGAATGTCGGGTCCGAAGTCCTCCACCGGATTGTAGCGCTTGGCGAACTCCGCGTAGCGGGTGCGGGCGCGGCCCTCCTGGAACACATAGTCCTGCAGCTCACACTCGCCGGCCTGGTCGCAGATGGGGCAGTCGAGCGGATGGTTGATCAGCAGGAACTCGAGCACGCTCTCGCGGGCCTTCTTCGCGTTCTCGCTGTTGACGTGCACCACCTGGCCTTCCATGACCGCGGTCACGCAGGCCGGCTGCAGCTTGGGCGCCTTCTCCACCTCCACGAGACACATCCGGCACACCGCCGGCGACGGCAGGGACGGATGATAGCAGTAGTGCGGCACCAGGATGCCGGCCTGCTTGGCCGCCTCGATGATGGTGGTGCCCTTGGGCACGCTGAGGGGCTGCCCCTCGATCGTGACGTTGACCAGTTCGTCAGGCATCGGCTTCACACCGCCGCCATCGCCGGCTCGCGCGCCCCGGCGATGTATGCGTCGAACTCGGAGCGGAACTTGTGGATCCCGCTCACCACCGGCGCCGCGCACGAGTCGCTCAGCACGCAGATGGTCTTCCCCGTCATGTTCTCCGACAGGTCCAGCAGGAGCTGAAAGTCCTCCTGCTTGCCCTTGCCCGAGAGGATCCGCTCGAGGATCCGGGTGGTCCAGGCGGTGCCTTCCCGGCACTGGGTGCACTGGGCGCAGGACTCGTGGGCGTAGAATCGCGCCAGCCGGCAGATCTGGTAGACCATGTCGGTGGTGTCGTCCATGACGATCATCCCGGCCGAGCCAAGCATCGACCCCTTGGCGACGATGCCCTCATAGTCGAACAGCGCCTCCTCGGCCTCCTGGGTGGTCATGATGGGCACCGAGGAGCCGCCCGGGATGACCGCCTTGAACGTCCGTCCGGGCAGGGGGCCGCCGGCCATGTCATAGAGGATCTCCCTCACCGGCGTGCCCATGGTGACTTCGTAGTTGCCCGGGCGCTGCACGTGTCCGCAGATCGAGATCAGCTTGGTGCCGGTGCTCTTAGGATTGCTCAGACAGAGACCCTTGTACCACTCGGCGCCGCGCACCATGATGTGGGGCACCGCCGCAAGGGTCTCCACGTTGTTGATCGTGGTTGGCATCCCGAAGACGCCCGCCACCGCCGGAAACGGCGGCTTGATGCGCGGGTTGCCCCGCTTCCCCTCGAGCGAGTTCATCATCGCGGTCTCTTCGCCGCAGATGTAGGCGCCCGCCCCGCGGTGGATCACCATGTCGATCCGCTTGCCGCTGCCGAACACGTTGGCCCCGAGCGCTCCCTTGGCGTAGGCCTCCTCTATGGCCGCGCCCATGACCGCGAGCGGCTCGGTGAACTCGCCCCGGATGTAGATGTAGCAGCGCTCGGCGCCGATGGCGTAGGCCGCGATGGCACACCCTTCGATGAGCGCATGCGGGGTCCACCGCATGATCTCCCGGTCCTTGAACGTGCCAGGCTCGGATTCGTCGGCGTTGCAGAGCAGGTAGTGCGGCCGGGTGACCTCCTTGGGCATGAACGACCACTTGAGGCCGGTGGGAAAGCCGGCGCCCCCGCGGCCGCGGAGCCCGGAGGCCTTCACCTGCTCGACAATGGCCTCACGCGTCATGCCCAACGCCTGCCGCAGCCCCTGGTACCCGCCGCGCTTCTCCCAGCCGTCGAAGCTGCGCGCCTCGGCCTCGCCGAAATGGCGGGAGAGGACCGGGTTCTCCTTGGGATGGATCGGATGCGGGAAGCCCATTACCGATACCTCTGCACGATGCCGGGGACGTTGTCCGGCGTGACGCTCTCGATGAAGTCGTCGTCGACCAGGATCGGGGTGGCGAAGCCGCAGGCGCCGAGACACTCGACCTCGATGACCGTGAAGCGCCCGTCGGGACTGGTGGCCCCGAGCTCGCCGCACCGGGTGGCCTCGAGCAGCGCCTTCACCACGTCCTCCGCCCCGCAGATGTTGCACGGCGTCGTGGTGCAGACCTGGATGAAGTGCCGGCCGACCGGATGGGTGTGGTACATGGTGTAGAATGTGACCACGCCCTTGACGTAGGCCGGCGTGATGTCGAGCACCTCGGCGACCTCCCCGATCGCCCGCTCGCTGATCCAGCCCCGCGTCTCCTGCACGATCCAGAGGGCCGGCAGCAGACACGCTTGTTTGGTCGGGTATTTGGCCAGGAGCGCGTCGAGCTTCTCGCGGTTGGCTCCGACGAACACGGGCTGGTACGGCTCCGTCTCGGTGCCGGCGCCATGGGACCCCGCGGACTGCATGCTCATCGGTCGACCTCTCCCATCACGATGTCCACGCTGGCGTTGATGGCGATGACGTCGGAGAGCAGCGCGCCTTGGCACATCTTGGGAAGGCTCGCGAGATTGATGAACGACGGCGGCCGGATGCGCCAGCGGACCGGCTTGGCGGTCCCGTCGGAGACGAAGTAGTAGCCCAGCTCGCCCTTGGGATTCTCGATCCCCAGGTACGCCTCGCCCGCCGGCGGCTTCACCCCTTCCATCACCTGCTTGAAGTGGAAGATCATCGCCTCCATGTCGCTCATGGCGCGGGACTTGGGCGGAAGGATCACGCGGGGATCGGCCACGTTGATCGGCGCACCCCTGAGCTTCTCCAGCCGGTCGAGCGCCTGCTCCAGGATGCGGTTGGACTGGGACATTTCTTCCAGCCGGATCCGGTAGCGGTCGTAGACGTCGCCGTGCTCGCCTACCGGCACGTCGAAGTCGTAGGTCTCATAATCCAGATACGGCCGGTCCTTCCGGACGTCGTAATCCACCCCGCTGGCGCGCAGCATCGGACCGGAAAGGGAGTAGTTGGTGGCTTCCTCCGCCGTCAACGCGCCCACGCCCTGGGTTCGCCCGATCCAGATGCCGTTCCGGGTGAACATGGTGTCCACCTCCCGGAGGGTGGCCGGGAAGGTGCGGGTGAACTCGCGCAGCCCCGCCTCCCAGCCGTCGGGAATGTCGGCCATCATGCCGCCCACCCGAGTCAGACTGGTGGTGAGCCGCGCACCGGTCCACTGCTCCTGCAGGTTGTAGATCCGCTCCCGCTCCTGGAACGACCAGAGGAACGGGGTGTAGGCGCCGAGATCGATCCCGGTAGTGCCGAGCCACACCAGGTGGGAGATGATCCGGCTCATCTCGCAGGCGATCACCCGGAGCACCCGGCACCGCTCCGGCACCTCGATGCCCATCAACTTCTCCGCGGCCAGCGCCAGACCGACGTTGTTGGCCATGGGAGAGAGGTAGTCGGTGCGGTCGGTGAGGGGGATGATCTGATTGTAGTGGCGGTACTCGCCCAGCTTCTCGAAGCCGGAGTGGAGATAGCCGACGTGGGGGATACAGCGCTTGACCGACTCCCCTTCGAGCTCGATTACCAGCCGGAGCACCCCGTGCGTGGCCGGGTGCTGGGGGCCGATGTTGACCAGCATGCGCTCGGCGCCGAAGTCCTCGTCGTAGTGCTCCGGGCCCTGGCCGGCGCGGAGCGGCACGCGCGTGGGCCGTCCCTCCGGATCCAGACCCGGCGTGGCCAGGGCCATCTCGATGGTACGCAGGCTCATTTCAGGAACCCTCGCTCGCCCCGGGCCAGCCGCTCCCGCATGTCGGCGGGGAGCTCGTCATAGGCCTCGGCGATCGACAGCTCTTCCAGGGAGTAGTGGGCCTCGGGGTTGGCGGCGAGCGCCTGTCGGGTCTGCTCGGCCCGGCTGAAATGGCCCCGGAGGGGGAAGTCCTTCCGCAGCGGGTATCCCTCCGCGTAGGTCTCCCACATGAGAATGCGGCGCAGGTCGGGATGCCCGGTGAAGACGATGCCAAACATGTCGTAGACCTCGCGCTCCAGCCAGTCGGCGCCACGCCAGAGATCGTAGACCGAGCGGACCTCGAGCGGCGCACGTTTGTCGAGCGCCACCTTGACCCGCAGATCGGCCCGACGGGGCAGCGAGCGGAGCTGATAGACCAGCTCGATGGGCCGCTCCGGATCGCGATAGTCCACCGCGGTCACGTCGGTCAGATAGTCGAAGTTCTGCGCCGGGGTGCCCTTGAGCCACGTGAGAACGTCGTGGGCTCGCTCCCGGGCCACATACACGACGGTATCGCCGCAGGAGACCAGACTCCGCTCGATGCCGGTGCCGAATGCTTCCCTCAGCGCGGCCACCGACGGGGAGACCGTGCTCACAGCTGCCGCTCCGGCCCGCGCAGGGCCGCCGCAGCGCGGCGCCGGGACCTCATGCCGAGCGCGTCTGGTGCACCGAGTTGCCGAACGGCTCCGAGAGCTCGTCCACCCGGTCGGCCGGCAGGAAGAGTCCCGAGGGACCCACCTCGTGCTCCTCCCGGAGCATGTCGTCGGCGATGGTCTCGCCCTTGATCTTCTTCTGCAGGAGCAGGATGCCGTAGAGCAGGCCTTCGGGGCGCGGCGGACACCCGGGCACGTAGACGTCCACCGGGATGATGGTATCGATCCCCTGCACCATCGAGTAGTTGTCGAAGATGCCACCGGTCGAGGCGCAGGCACCCATCGAAATCGACCACTTGGGCTGGGGCATCTGGTCCCAGATGCGGCGAATCACCGGGGCCAGCTTGAAGGGGAGCCGGCCGGCGCAGATGAGCACGTCCGCCTGCCGGGGCGAGAAGCTCATCCGCTCCATGCCGAAACGGGCCAGGTCGAACCGGCTGGCGGCGGTGGCCATGAACTCGATGGCGCAGCAGGCGGTGCCAAACGGCATCGGCCAGAGCGAGTTGGCCCGGGCCCAGTTGGTCAGGAAATCGAGCTTGGTGGTGACCCAGTTGGGCGACATCGAGGAGACCGACGTGACATCGGCGCCCTCATATTCGGTGGCGGGATTGGTCAATCCCATTGCAACGCTCCACGCTTCCATATGTAGACGTACCCCACCGCCAGAATGACGATGAAGACGAGCATCTCGATGATTAGCAGGCCGGCGATCTCGTCCATCTGGCGAAACGCCACGGCCCACGGGATCATGAACACGGTCTCGATGTCGAAGATGATGAACAGCATCGCGACCATATAGAACTTGACGGAAAACCGCTCCCGCGCGTCCCCCAGGACCGGCATGCCCGACTCGTAGGGTGCGATCTTGGTGGGGGTGCGGCGGAAGGTGGACAGGACGTGGGAGACGCCCAGCATCAGGACGGCGTTGAGGATGACGAACGCGATCAGAAGCAGGATGGGAATGTACGGCTGAAGCATGGCGCTCCGGCTTTCGTGAATTTTTTCACTTATCCGCCGCAAGGTAACCGACTTAGAAAGTCAATTCAACCCGCGCTCGGACCCGCTATATTCCTCGCCGTTCCCGCGCTGGCGGGCGCCAGCCGACCGTCGGCCGCGACCCCGTTTCCCCCCGCACGAGGCCCGATGTCCATCAAGTCCGACCGGTGGATCCGACGCATGGCGCTGGAGCGCGGCATGATCGACCCATTCGTGGACAGCCAGGTCCGCCAGGTCGACGGGCGGGGCCGGCGGGTCATCTCCTATGGCCTGTCCAGCTACGGCTACGACATGCGGGTGGCGCCGGAGTTCAAGATCTTCACCAACGTCCTCAGCGCCGTGGTCGACCCGAAGGACTTCGACTCCAAGAGCTTCGTGGAGTTCGAAGGGGACATTTGCATCGTGCCTCCCAACAGCTTTGCCCTGGCGCGCTCGGTGGAGTACTTCCGCATCCCCCGGGAGGCGCTCACCATTTGCGTGGGCAAGAGCACCTACGCCCGCTGCGGGATCATCACCAACGTGACCCCCTTCGAGCCCGAGTGGGAAGGGCATGTCACGCTGGAGATCTCCAACACTACCCCCCTTCCCGCCCGGATCTACGCCAACGAGGGCATCTGCCAGGTGCTCTTCTTCGAGGCCGATGTGGACGATGTGTGCGAGACCAGCTACGCCGACAAGGCCGGCAAGTACCAGCGGCAGCTGGGCGTCACCCTGCCGAAACTCTAACCCGAGCCCGCCCGCCGCTGCCCTCATGCCCTTCAGGACCAGAATGCGAATCCCCCTGTTGGTGACCCTGTTCCTGGCCCCGCGGCTGGCCGCCCAGCAACCCGGTGGCGGCGCACCCGCGCCAACCCAGCCGTCGAGGCCGGTCACCCTGGTGCCGGCGCTCAAGCCACCGGTGGCGGACACCGGCATCTTCAGCCCGTTGCCGCTCCCCGAGCCCACCGACACGCGCAATCCAGACGGCTCCCCGGGACCTCAGTACTGGCAGCAGACGGTGGATTACACGCTGAAGGTGGTGCTCGACACCGCCGCCAAGCGGGTCTCCGGCACCGAGCAGGTGCGCTATACCAATCACTCCCCCGACACGCTCCGCTTCGTCTGGATGCAGGTGGACCAGAACCTGTTCCGGCCGGGGAGCGTGGGCTCGCTCCTGTTCGAGCAGGAAAGCCGGTTCGGCGGAGCAGGATTCCAGGGTGGGTTCGAGATCGAGAGCATCACCCAGAGCTCGCTGCCGGTCAAACCGGCTCCGGCCCGATCGGGCCGGCGGCGGACCGCCTCCCCCTCCCCGGCGGACCCGCACAGCGTCCCGCTCAAATGGCGGGTCGACGATACCATGATGTACCTCGAGCTGGCCACGCCAATCGCTCCCGGCGGCAGCACGGTGCTGGATCTGGTTTACGGCTTCAACATTCCGGAGCACGGGGCCGACCGGATGGGTCGGGATGGCAGCCTGTACGAGATTGCCCAGTGGTACCCGAGGATGGCGGTGTACGACGATGTGCACGGCTGGAACACCGATCCCTACTTGGGCCAGGGTGAGTTCTATCTCGAGTACGGCGACATCGATTACGACGTCACCGTCCCCGCAGGCTACATCGTGGCGGGGAGCGGCACCCTGCAGAACCCCACCGAGGTGCTCACCGCAGCCGAGCGCGGACGCCTGGCGAGCGCCGTCAAGTCGGACAGCACCATCGCCATCGTGACCGCGGAGGAGTTGAGCTCGGGCGCCGCCCGTCCTCGCACTGACGGCACCCAGACCTGGCGCTTCCGGGCCGAGCACGTGCGCGATGTGGCCTGGGCGGCCTCACCCGAGTTCCTCTGGGATGCGTCCGGCTGGGACGGCGTCCTCGCTCAGGCGTACTATCGGCCCTCCGCCGTGGACACCTGGAAGGATGCCGCGAAGATGAGCCGGTACTCCATCCTGGAATACAGCACCCGCTGGTTCCGCTACCTCTATCCCCAGATATCCGCGGTCGAGGGGCCGGTGAGCGGCATGGAGTACCCCATGATGGCGATGGAGGCAAAGGGCGACGACGGCCCCGACCTCTACAACGTCATCACCCACGAGATCGGCCACATGTGGTTCCCCATGATGGTGGGCTCCGACGAGCGGCGGTACGCCTGGATGGACGAGGGTTTCAACACCTTCATGAACACCTTCTCGGAAGAGGACTACTGGAAGCGGGATGACACCCAGATCCGCCGGGGCGAAGCCCGGTTCGTGACCACGCTGGACCAGACCCCGACCGCCCAGCCGATCATGACGCCCGCCAACCGCTACCGCAACGATCAGAATCTCGGCAGCCTGGCGTACGTGAAGCCCTCCATCATGCTGCTGGCGCTCCGGAACAAGGTGCTGGGGCCGGAGGTGTTCGACACCGCCTTTCGGGAGTACACCCGGCGCTGGGCTCTCAAGCACCCGCAGCCCGCCGATTTCTTCCGCACCATCGACCAGGTCTCCGGCCGGGATCTCTCCTGGTTCTGGCGCGGGTTCTTCTTTACTACAGCGGCGCTGGACCAGTCGGTCGAGACGGTGCATCAGGCGCCGGACAGCGGCGCCGAAGTGGTGATCCGGAGCCTCGGCTCCGCCGTCATGCCGGTCGAGCTGCGGATCGGATACGCGGACGGCACCGATAGTCTGGTCAAGCTGCCGGTAGAGATCTGGTACGGAGGCAACCGCTATCTGTACAGGTACAATCCCGGAAAGCAGATTGTGACTGCCCGAGTCAACCCCGATGGCGCCTTTCCGGATGTCGTTCCGGCCAATGACGGCTGGAGCTCTGCGCCGGCCACCTCGACCCCGTGACTTGATCGAGGTCACCCCTGAGGATCGTCGCGTGCCGCTCCCCGAGTACCTGCTCGACTTGCCCGCGGAGGAGGCGGCGCGGCTCATCGCGCTGTCGCTTCTCGATCGTGCCGCCATCGCCGCCGGCCGCCTGGCGGACCCCTCCGACCCCCAGGCGCTCCACGATTTCCGGGTTGCCATGCGGCGCCTGGTGGCCTGTCTCCAGGCCTATCGGCCGGAGATCGACGGCAGCGTGTCGTCGCGCATTCGCCGGCAGTTGCGCCGGCTGGCGCGGGTCACCACGAGGAGCCGGGATCTCGAGGTGCACCTGACCTGGGACCGCCAACAGGAAGGCGATCTGACTGCGCGCCAGCGCGCCGGGCTGCGCTGGCACCTCGGGCGCCTCGAGGCGCGCCGGCGCCGGGCCGATCGAGCCGTCTTCCGGAATGTGGACACCCGGTTCAGGAAGCTGGAGCCCCGGCTGCGGCGCCGGCTCGAGGTGTACCGGATGCGGATCGAGCGCGATCCCGCGCGGCGGCGGCACGAGGCTGCGGCGGTGCTGGGCAGTCGGATCCGGAAGTTCGGCGGCGACCTGGAGTGGCGGCTGGCGGAGATCGGATCGATCGAGGACGAGCGGCAGTCCCATCGGGCCCGGCTGGCGGCCAAGCGGCTGCGCTATCTGCTGGAGCCGATCCGGGATGAAGTGCACGGGGTCGAGCCGCTGATCGAGCGGCTTCGAACCCTGCAGGATCACCTGGGCGAGCTGCACGACAGCCAGACGCTCCAGGCCGACCTCGCGGCGGCGCTGCTGGGCGCGGGAGAGGAGCACGCGCGGCGGCTGTCGCGGGCGGTGCGCATGGCAGCCAAAGGTGACGGCATTGCCGATGACGCGGGCGAGGACCCGCGTCCCGGGCTGCTGACACTCATCCGCCGCCTGAGAGCGCGCGAGGAGCGCGCCTTCGCTCGGCTCGAGGCCGAGTGGCTCGACGGCGCCGCGGGGTCCTTCTTCGAGGAAGTCACCGCGCTGGGCAAGCGGATCGCCCACCGTCCCTCCTGCGTCGCGGAGATCGAGCGGAAGTTCGTGCTGCGCCAGGTGCCCACCACGGCGCGCCAGATGCCGACCATAGAGATCGAGCAGGGCTGGCTCCCCGGCACACGGCTGGTGGAACGGATGCGGCGCTGGCGTGATGATCGTCTGGAAGTGCGCTACCGGACGGTCAAGCCCGGCACCGGTCCGAGCGGTGACGAGGTGGAGGAAGCCACTGCGCGTGGTCTTTTCGAAGACGTCTGGCCGCTCACCCAGGGGCGACGGGTGGTCAAGCGACGGCACGAGGTGCCCGACTACGGCCTGACCTGGGGCATCGAGCAGTTCCTCGATCGCGATCTGGTGCTGGCTCAGGTTCAGCTTGCTGGTGAGGAGCCCGCTTTGCCCTTGCCCGAGTGGCTGGAGCCGTATGTGGTCCGCGAAGTGACCGGCGAGCGGGAGTACAGCAACCGGGCGCTGGCCCGGTAGTCGAGTCGTCCCTGCCCCATCCACTCCGATCCCAGGTCTCCATGTCCGTCCGCTTTCCCTTGCTCCTGCTTTGTCTCGGGGCCACGCCGCTGCTCGCCCAGCGATCCCCCTCACCCGCGGCCTCGCCCTTCGACCGGCTTCAGCTTCCCACCCCGACTGCGGTCCGGACCGGGAGCGGTGCCCCCGGCCCGGGGTACTGGCAGCAGCGGCTCACCTACGTGATCAAGGCCAGTCTCGATACGGCCGGCAAATCGGTGAGCGGCGAGGAGCGGATCACCTACGGCAACAACTCGCCCGACACGCTGCGATACGTCTGGCTCCAGCTGGACCAGAATCTCTTCAACGATCACAGCCGCGGCTTCTTCGTGTTCGGACAGGATCCGAGGTTCGGATCCAAAGGCGCGCAGGTCAGTGTCACCTTGACCCGGGTGGCCGAGCCGGCAGCGCCTCCCGTCAAGGGGAAGCCGGGCCGGCCGGCCACGCCGCTGCAATACACGGTGAACGGGACGATGATGAGGATCGACCTCGCCCGGCCGCTCCCCCCCGGTGGCAAGCAGGCGCTGGAGCTTGCCTGGTCGTTTCCCTTCGGACCCAACGGCAACCGGATGGGCACGGAGGAGATCGACGGGAGCACGGTGTACGAGGTGGCGCAATGGTATCCCCGGCTGGCCGTGTACGACGACGTCCGGGGCTGGAACACCGAGCAGTACCTGGGCCAGGGTGAGTTCTACCTGGAGTACGGCAGCTTCGACGTGAGTCTCACGGTGCCGACCGACATGCTGGTCGCCGCTACCGGTGTGCTGCAGAATCCGGATGAGGTGCTCACCGCGGCGCAACGCGCCCGTCTCGCCCGCGCGCGTACCTCCAGCGAAACGGTGGTCATCCGCGGCAAGGACGAGATCGGCGACGCGTCATCCCGCCCGCCGACTACCCGCGGCACGCTCACCTGGCATTTCACGGCCGACAGCGTCCGCGATTTCGCCTGGGCGGCGGCTCGGCACTTCATCTGGGACGCGGTCGGGGTAAACGGCGGGAAAACGCTGGCGATGAGCTTCTACCCTCCCTCGGCCGACTCGATCTGGAGCCACGCCACGGCGTATGCCAAGGCGGCGATCGAGCACTATTCCGAGAAGTGGCTCAGGTTCCCCTACCCGGTGGCCAGCAACGTCAACGGGATCGAAGGCGGGATGGAGTACCCGATGATCGTCTTCTGCCACAATCGCACCGACCCGGTGGCGTTGTACAGCGTGACCGACCACGAATTCGGGCATACCTGGTTCCCCATGGTCGTGGGAAGCAACGAGCGGCTCTATGGCTGGATGGACGAAGGGTTCAACAGTTTCATCAACCACTACAACTTCCCCATGCAGTTCCCCAACACGCCGCTTCCCACCGCGCGCGGTGTGCCCGAGACCTATATCAAGAATGCCAAGTCGGGGAACGAGCAGCCGATCATGACGCCGGCCGACCGCATGCGGACCACCGAGAACTGGCGCCAGGGTCTCTACAACAAGCCGGCCGTCGGGCTGGTGCTCCTGCGGGAGCACATCACCTCACCCGAGCGATTCGACCCCGTGTTCCAGGAGTACATCCGTCGCTGGGCTTACAAGCACCCCACGCCGGCAGACTTCTTTCGCACCATGGAGGACGGCCTGGGAGAGGACCTGAGCTGGTTCTGGCGCTCCTGGTTCTACACCACCGACCAGCTCGACCAGGCGGTCGACTCGGTGGCCCGCTCCGACTCCGCCGGCGGCTTCTCCCGCGTGTACCTGCGCAACGCCGGCAGCATGCCGATGCCGGTCGAGCTGGCACTCACCTTGGATGACGGCACCATTCGGCGCGTCTCCCTACCGGTAGAGGTATGGTATGCGGGGGACCGGTATGCGCTCCTTGTCCCCGGTTCCCGAAGCGTCACCAGTGTCGTGATCGACCCGGACAGCTGGTATCCGGACGTAGAACGGGGGAACAACAGGTGGGCGGCAACCGCCAAGCAGCCGGCCGGCCGGTAGACCTGAGCTACGGCGCCTGAAGCTGCCAGAGACCGCTCAGCATGTCGCTGGCGTAGAGCGAGTGTCCCTGGAGCTGCACGCCCCAGGTGTACGTATCTCCCGGGCCGCCTGGCTCGACCCGGCCGATCAGTCGGCCGGCCAGATCCCCGGCCAGGAGGCCGGACACATCGAGTGCCACGACGCCGGCGTTGTAGTACGCCGCGTAGAGGATCTGGCGCTGCTCGTCCATCCAGAAATTGTGAGTGCCGGCCCCGTCCAGATGGAAGAAGGCCACCTCCCTGGGATGGAACAGATCCTGGACATCGATCACGTGGATATCTCCGCTCGACTTCGCACCAAGCACTTGCGCGCCCTCCTGTCCGACGAAGAGATATCGGTTCTCTCCGCTCACCGGGTTGTGGAACCACCACCCGTTGTGTGTCGCCACTCCGCCAGCGACGCCGTCGTCGTCAGGGACGACGCGGCTCACCTCCTTCGGCTGCCGCGGCGACCCGCCGAGCATGCCGTTGCCCACGTCGTAGATGATGACCCCGCTGTTCCAGGCGAACACGAAGGCGAGGCCGTCACGCACGTAGGTGTCGTGAATCCCGTAGAGCGGAGGGATCGGCACCGAGGCCGCGAGACTGATGGCCGCCGGCGTACTGATATCGTAGATCAGCAGCGCGGGGTTCTTGGGGTTCTTGGCGGCGAAGACGTAGCGTCCGCCCGCGATATCGGCCACCGTAGCCGTGTGGATCCCTTCGGCCACCAGCGCGCTGTCTTGGAGCACCGGCTGCAGGGGGTCCGCCAGCCCGTACACGTACAAGCCGGCGTTGGCGCCCCGCTCGGTGCTGAACACCAGCAGCGCGCCATCAGCGCTCACTTGCACGTCGCTGACCGTGCGGATCGACGGGATCTTGAGCGAGTCTGCCAGGGTCGGCGCGCCGGAGGCATCGAGAGACCAGATCTTGATCACGTCCCCGGGCTGCTGATCGGGAGGGGCGCCCCAGGTGCCGGTGTAGGCGTACGCCCCATGGACCCAGAGATCTGAGGTGTACCGGTCGGGTACGTTGTCGCCGCCATCCCGAACCTGGAGCGCGCTGCCGTTCTGGTCGAGGCCGCCATCATTCCCGCCCCCGCAGGCGAGAATGCCCAGCAGGGCCGCTGCCACGCTTCCTCGCCGTGCGATCGGGAAACCCATCATCACTGGGCGTGCCCGCCGGGCGCATGCTCCCCCCTCACGCCCGACTCCTCGAGCGCACCGTAGCGCCCCATGCGGTGCGGCGGCTGGCCCAGCCGCACGCCCAGGGTCAGCGACCAGCACGTACTCTGACCATACAAGCCGCGGACGTCGAAGAGGCCGCCACCCACCTTGGCGATCCTGCCGTACGAGAGTTCCACCAGCGGCCGCACGCCCACCTCGCGAGTTCGGAGCGCGGTGACCTCATAGCCCAGCGTCTGTACGGTCCAGCGGGTGATTCCGAGCACGGCGTTCTCGATCTGCGGGCGGAGCGTCCGAAAGGCGGAGACCCGCTCCTCCTCCGGACGCTCGCTGCGTTCGACTCGGTACTGGAGACGATGGCGCCCCAACGTCCATGCACCTTCGGCCAGCAAAGAGTGGAAGACGAAGAAGCCGCCCGCTTCGGAGGTGCGCGCCCATTCCACCATCGCGTAGAGCGGCCGTCCGCTCACCGGACCGAACCACCGGGCAGACAGACTCCACTTGGACTGGTCGGCACGGATCCCGGCCGGTGCTCGGGCGAATGCACCTGCGCGTGAGAGCCCTGCACCTCCAGGCGCTCGAGAGGGAAGAACGTGAGCCGCGCCGACCAGGAGTCCCCGAACCGGTGACCCACCCGTGGCCATTGCCCCGGTCGTTCCGGCTCGTCGCCGTTGAACAGGCCCAGCTCGCCCGCCACCGTGCGGGTCCGTACCCCCGCGATCGCCACCGCGCGCTCGAGTATCTGCGAAAGGTGGTGGTTCACCGGATAGCGGACGAACGGCCGGACCATCGGATCATCGGTGCCGAAGGGCGCGAATCCCTTGCCCAGACTGACCGACGCCCGAACATCACCATCCATCCGGCCGAGCAGGTCATCGGCCGCGAGGATCACCTCGTGGACGTAGGTGTGGGGATGCCGGCGGTCGACGAACCCTTCGCCCCAGTCGCCCGGGGCGAGCTCGCCGTTCGGTATCGTCAACCCTTCGAGATTGACCATCGCCAGGAGCCGAAAGCGGTTGAGCGCACCTGCGTGCAGGTGGACCGCCGGCTGCACCAGCCGGATCTCACCCACCGAGCCTCCGCCCGGCACCGGGTCGGCCCACTCCCAGGCGGCGACTGCCTGCGCCCCGATACCTGCCCACACGCCGGACTGCGCACCGGACTGCGCGCCGAGCGAGTGCGGCCGGAGCAGTGCCGCGCCCAGAAGCACGAGGGAGGACCCCGCCAGGTGCCGGGTCCTCCCTCTCGATGATGCACCCATGTGAGCCGGAATCAGTCGGATCGCGCGGTGGCCCCCCGCCCCGCCACCAGGCTGGCCCGCAGGAAGTCCCGGTTCATCCGGGTGATCGTGTCGATACTGATCTCCTTAGGACACGCCTCCTGACACTCTCCATACAGCGTGCAGTGGCCGAACCCCTCGATATCCATCTGCCGCACCATCCGCCGCGCGCGGTCGAGCCGCTCGGGCTGACCCTGAGGCAGCAGGCCCAGGTGGGCGATCTTGGCTCCGGTGAAGAGTGATGCCGACCCGTTGGGGCACGCCGCCACACAGGCGCCGCAGCCGATGCATTGGGCGGCGTCCATGGCCGTGTCGACCACGTCCTTGGGAATGAGAATCGCGTTCCCGTCGGGCGCGCAGCCGGTCGGCGCGCTGATGTAGCCGCCCGCGGCGATGACCCGGTCCAGCGCGCTCCGGTTCACCACCAGGTCCCGGATCACGGGAAAGGCTCGCGCCCGCCAAGGCTCGACGTTGATATGGTCGCCATCCCGGAAGCTCCGCAGGTGAAGCTGGCAGGTGGCCGTCCCCCGGTTCGGCCCGTGCGCCACGCCGTTGATCATCAGGCTGCAGGCGCCGCAGATCCCTTCCCGGCAGTCGTGGTCGAAGGCGATCGGCGCCTCGCCCCGCTGCATCAACCGCTCGTTGAGCACGTCCAGCATCTCGAGGAATGACATGTCGGGGCTCACGTCCTGGACATCGTACCGCACCAGGCTTCCCTTTGCCGCCGGGCCCGGCTGACGCCAGACGTGCAGGACCAGGTTCACTTGTAGCTCCGCTGGGCGAGGTGTACGTACTCGAACTCGAGCGGCTCCCTGTGTAGCTGCGGCGGCCGCTCGAGGCCGGTGTATTCCCAGGCGGCCACGTACGCGAACTCTTCATCGTTGCGCCTGGCCTCGCCGTCTTCGGTCTGATGCTCCTCCCGGAAGTGGCCGCCGCAGGATTCCTCCCGGTGCAGGGCGTCGCGACACATCAGCTCGCCCAGCTCGAGAAAGTCGGCGACCCGGCCGGCCCGCTCCAGCGCCTGGTTCAGCTCGGCGTCGCTCCCCGGCACGTTCACCGTCCGCCAGAACGCCTCCCGCAAGGCTGGGATGCGCTCCAAGGCCTCGCGAAGCCCCGCCGCGTTCCGGGCCATCCCGCACTTGTCCCACATGATCCGGCCGAGCTCCCGGTGGAAGGAATCGACCGTGCGGGTTCCCTTGATCTCGAGAAACCGGCGGGTACGCACCGCCGCCTCGCCGGTCACCCGGCGGAACTCCGGATGGTCGGCGTCGACCTTCTCCAACCTGGCGCTCGCGAGATAGTCGCTGATCGTGTTGGGAAGGACGAAGTAGCCGTCCGCCAGGCCCTGCATGAGTGCGCTCGCGCCCAGGCGGTTGGCGCCGTGGTCGGAGAAATTCGCTTCCCCGATCACATGGAGCCCGGGAATCGTGCTCATCAGGTTGTAGTCGACCCAGAGACCGCCCATCGTGTAGTGCACGGCGGGGAAGATCCGCATCGGCATCCGGTAGGGATCCTCATCGGTGATCCGCTGATACATCTCGAACAGGTTGCCGTACCGCTCGCGGATCGTCTCGGCGCCCAGCCGTCTGATCGCGTCGGCAAAGTCCAGGTAGACCCCCAGGCCTCCGGGGCCGACCCCTCGCCCCTCGTCGCAGACCGCCTTGGCGGCCCGCGAGGCGATGTCGCGCGGGGCGAGGTTGCCGAAGCTGGGGTAGCGCCGCTCGAGGTAGTAGTCTCGCTCGGCCTCGGGAATCTGGTCCGGGCGGCGGCTGTCGCCCGGCTGCTTGGGGACCCAGACACGCCCGTCGTTGCGCAATGACTCGCTCATCAAGGTGAGCTTCGACTGGTACTCCCCGCTCACCGGAATGCAGGTGGGATGGATCTGGGTATAGCAGGGGTTGGCGAACGCCGCGCCGCGTTTGTGGGCCCGCCAGATGGCGGTGACGTTGGACCCCTTGGCGTTGGTGGACAGATAAAAGACGTTGCCGTAGCCGCCGGTGCCCAGCACGATGGCGTCGGCCACGTGTGCCTCGATGGCGCCGGTCACCATGTCGCGGGTGACGATGCCGCGCGCCCGGCCATCGATGACCACGAGGTCCAGCATCTCGGTCCGGGGATACATCGTCACCCCGCCGCGGGCGATCTCCTTCTCCAGCGCCTGGTAGGCGCCCAGCAGCAGCTGCTGCCCGGTCTGGCCCCGGGCGTAGAAGGTGCGCGACACCTGCGCGCCACCGAACGAGCGGTTGGCCAGCAGCCCGCCGTATTCCCGGGCGAACGGCACTCCCTGTGCCACGCACTGGTCGATGATCTCGACGCTGATCTGGGCCAGCCGGTAGACGTTCGCCTCGCGGGCCCGGAAGTCCCCGCCTTTGACCGTGTCGTAGAACAGGCGGTAGATGCTGTCCCCGTCATTCCGGTAGTTCTTGGCCGCGTTGATGCCGCCCTGGGCCGCGATGCTGTGGGCCCGGCGGGGCGAATCCTGGAAGCAGAAGCACTTCACGTTGTAGCCCAGCTCGCTGAGCGAGGCAGCCGCGGAGGCGCCGGCCAGTCCGCTGCCCACCACGATGATGGTGTATTTCCGCTTGTTCGCGGGGTTCACCAGCTTCATCTCGAAGCGGTGCTTGTCCCACTTGAGCTCCAGCGGGCCGGTCGGGATCCCGGACTTCAGCTCCATGTCGGCTTCCCCATCCCCTCGCCCGACCTGATGTGGCTCCTCACGGCCGAAGCACTCCCGCGTACACCGCGATCGGAATCGCCGTGAACCCCGCCCAGACGATCAGCGCCAAGGCCAGCGCGAGCTGCCGGCGCAGCGGGTGCGGCGACGGCGGGCTCACTCCGAGGCTCCGCCCGCTGCTCCAGATGCCGTGGTACAAGTGCAGGCCGACCGCGGCCATGGCGACCTCGTAGAACACGACGACCAGGGGATTGCCGAAGCCGGTGACGACGTTGTGGTAGGGATCGCCCTCGATGAAGGCGGCGTGCACCGTTCCGAGAGTGAAGTGGAGGATGTGGTAGACCAGGAACACGAGAATCAGCACCCCGCCCCAGCGAATGGTCCGTGCCGCCACGGTCGACACCTGGGGCTCGCGCCCACCAGCGTAGCCCACCGGCCGGGCCGCCCGGCGCCGGAGCGTGAGCTGGACTGCGGCCAGCACATGCAGCACCAACGCGGCGAAGAGCACCGCGCGCGCCACCCACAGCGCGCCTCCGGTGCCGTGGAGGAATGCACTGTAGGCATTGATCTTCGCGGGTCCCTGAAAGACGAGGAGGTTGGCCAGTACGTGGGTGATCAGATACGCGAGCAGGATGAGCCCGGTACCAGCCATGACCGCTTTCTTCCCGACCGACGAGTCCCACAGAGCCCACAACCGATTCATCGGTCGTCGCGGGTCAGGCCGCGTCCACGACGGCCTGCGTCGCCCGGACCGCTTCCGCCGACTTGTGCAGCTCGGTCCGTTCGGCGTCGCTCAGGGTGATCTCGAGGATGCGCTCGAGCCCGCCGCGGCCAAGCTTGCAGGGCACGCCGCAGAACACGTCGCGCAGGCCGAACTCTCCCTGCAGCCAGGCCGAGCACGGCAGGATCCGCCGCTTGTCGAGTGCGATGGCCTCCACCATCTGCACCGCGGCCGCGCTGGGAGCGTAGTAGGCCGAGCCGGTCTTGAGGAACGCCACGATCTCCGCCCCGCCGTTCCGCGTGCGGGTCACAATGGAGTCGAGAGTGCCGGCATCCATCAGCTGGCTCACCGGGATGCCCGAGACGGTGGTGTACGAGATCAGCGGGACCATGGTATCCCCGTGCCCTCCGAGCACCATCGCCTGAATGTCCTCCACCGACACGTTCAGCGCCTCCGCCAGGAACATGCGGTAGCGCGCGGTGTCGAGCACCCCCGCCATACCGACCACCCGCTCGCGGGGGAAGCCGGTGGCCCGCATGGCCACGTAGCACATGACGTCGAGTGGATTGGAGACCACCACGAGGATGGTCTGGGGCGCCACCCGGGCGATCTCCCGGCACACCGATCGCACGATGCCGGCATTGGTCTTGACCAGATCGTCCCGGCTCATGCCGGGCTTCCGCGCGATCCCGGCGGTCACCACGAACAGATCGGCGCCCGCGGCCGGCTCGTAACTGTTGCTGCCGACGATGCGGGTGTCGAACCCCTCGATCGGACCCGACTGCCACTGGTCGAGCGCCTTGCCCTGGGGCACGCCTTCGATGACATCGATCATCACCACGCTGCGTGCCAGCTGCTTTTCGGCGAGGCGCTGTGCCGCGGTGGCGCCGACGTTTCCTGCTCCGACAACGGCAATCGTGCCAAGCATCGGGAGTCACTCTCCAGGCGGGCCGTGGGTGCGTGGACTAAGGCGCAGCAATATACTGGCTACCCGGCGGCGCTGGTATGCCGGATGGCCTCGTACAACGCGATTCCCACCGCCGTCGCCAGGTTGAGGCTCCGAACCGGCCCTGCCATCGGGATCCGGAAGCAGCGGTCCGGGTGCTTCTCCAGGATGCGCGCCGGCATGCCCTCGGTCTCATTTCCGAAGACCAGACAACTGTTCGAGCGGTAGGGCGCCTCCCAGTAGGTGCGAGTGGCGTTGGAGGAGAAGTAGAGGCACCGCTCCCGTCCCATGGCGTCGCGGAAAGCGAACCAGTCCGGGTGCACCCACAGGTCCACCGCGTCCCAGTAGTCCAATCCGGCCCGGCGGAGCTCGCTCTGCTCCAGGGAGAAGCCGAGCGGCTCGATCAGGTGCAGGGCGCTGTCGGTGGCGGCGCAGAGCCGGGCGATGTTGCCGGTATTGGGAGGGATCAGGGGCTGGATGAGCGCGACGTGAAGCGCCATCAGCCGCCGCGGGTGTGCATCTCGCGCCGCGGCTCGGCGCGGAGACTCTCGATCCGATGCAGCACGCCCCGCGCGGGGAGCGCGGCGCGCTCCTCCGCGCCCCGGTCGATGCGGGCCCGCCAGGCGGCCGCGATCCGGGCGGCGATCTCCCCGTCCGCCACGCCGCCGCGGAGCAGGCTCCGAAGATCGAGCCCCTCTTCTCCATAGAGGCAGAGCAGCCAGGTGCCGTCGGCGGTGAGGCGGCTCCGGTCGCAGGTGCGGCAGAACGGAGCGGTGGTGGACGCGATCACGCCGAACTGGGTGCCATCGCCCAGCGCGAACCGCTCGGCCGGCGCCCAGCCGGTCTCTTCCAGCGGGGTGATCGTGCCGTAGCGCGCGGCCAGCCGCTCCAGCACCTCGCGGCGCGAGACAACCTGATCCATCGACCAGGTCGTCGCACCGCCCACATCCATGTACTCGATGAACCGGACCTCGACCTTCTCCCTCCGGCCGAACTCCAACAGCTCCACCAGCTCGTCGTCGTTATACCCACGGATGATCACGCTGTTGAGCTTGATCGAGTCGAAGCCCGCGGCCCGCGCGGCGGCGATGCCGTGCAGCACGTCATCATGGCGCGCGCTCCGGGCGAAGCGGAGCATTCGCTCGGGGCGGAGGGTGTCCAGGCTGACCGTCACCCGGCGGAGCCCGGCCGCGCGGAGCGCGCTGGCGGAACGCTCCAGCAGGATGCCGTTGGTGGTAAGCGCGAGGTCCGCGAGCTCGCCCTGGGCGGCGAGCATCGATACCAGCGTGGGGAGCTCGTGCCGCAGCAGCGGCTCCCCCCCGGTGAGGCGAACCTTGCTTACACCGAGGCTGGTGAAGATGGCGGTCAGCCGGGCGAGCTCCTCGAAGCTCAGGATGGACTCGCGCGGGAGCCAGACGTACTCGTCCTCCGGCATGCAGTAGCGGCAGCGCATGTTGCAGCGGTCGGTCACCGAGATCCGCAGACTGCGGAGCGGCCGGCCGAAGCGATCGACGGGCTCAGGCGTTGCGAGCTTCGACATCAGGCGGGCTGCGGTGCGGCGTCCGCCGGGTGAGAGGCGGCGGTAGGATCCACCCACGCCACCGTGCCGTCGGCGTAGACCTCCTGCTTCCAGATTGGCACCCGCCGCTTCACCTCTTCGATGATCCAGCGGCAGGCCGCGAACGCTGCCTCGCGGTGCGCCCCGCCGACCACGATGGCCACGGCCGTCTCACCGACCTCGAGCCGTCCGGTGCGGTGGCGCAGGGCCACCACCACCCGCCAACGCGGCTCCGCTTCAGCCACGATGCGAGCACACTCGGCCTCCGCCATCGGGCCGTAAGCCGAGTAGTGCAGCCGCTCGACGGGCCGGCCGCCGTGGTGGTTGCGGACCACGCCGAGGAAGGAAACCACGGCCCCGCGCTCCGGGGACTCGACCGTGGCGGCGAGGGCAGCGAGCTCGATCGGGTCGGACGTGAGGAACCGCACGCTCATCCTCCTGCGAGCGGTGGAAGGATGGCGATCTCGTCGCCGGCCTCGAGCGGTTCGTCGGCTCCGACGTGCGCGAGGTTCCGAGCGCAGAGCGGCCGCGCCGGGAGCTGATCGCCCCCCGGCAGCGCCCGCAGCCGTTCCAGCACGGCGCCGACCGAGGCCGGTGCCGGCAGCGTCAGCGCGATCGACTCGAGCCCGAGCCGGTCGGCGTAGCTGGCGAACAGGAGCACTCGCACGGTCACGCCGGAGGAGAGTTCGACTGCCATAGCGGAAAGCTATCCCTGCTCCGCGGCAGGGGAAACACCGCCGCGCGGGTCCGGTACGAAGACGGGTCGCCCCGGGGCATGTGCCCCGGAGCGACCCGTCGTGCAGTGCGGCCGCCGGCGCCGGGCCGGCGACTACATGCCTGGGACCGGCTCCGCCTGCGGCTCGCCTTCGTCCGCCACCAGCGCCCGTAACTCTTTACTGGGCTTGAATACGGGGACCGGACGCGCGGCGACCTCGACCGGGTCACCGGTGCGGGGGTTCCGCGCCATGCGGGTCTTCCGCCGGCGGATCTTGAAGGTCCCGAACCCGCGAACCTCGATGTTGTGCTGCTGCTTGAGCGCGTCCTTGACCGCCTCGAGGAACGCGTCCACTACTCGGGCGCAGTCCTTCTTGGAGATCATCGGCCCAGCGGTCTTGGCAATTGAAGCAGTGACCTGCTCGACGAGATCGGCCTTGGTCATGCGTCCCCCAGACGGGTTTCAGGCAGCGAGGCTGGCGGGCTTCCTTACGGCCGATAGTAGGAGCTTAAGTGTTGTCTGTCAAGGGGTTGGACTTTGCACCGTGGTCTGGCGGCCCTGCAGCGTGGCCAGGAACTCGGCAAAGTGGGGGAAAGCGTCGTGCGGCCCGGGGGCGGCTTCCGGGTGGTACTGCACGGCGAAGAGCGGGAGCTCGCGGTGCCGTACGCCCTCGATGGTACCGTCGTTGAGGTTCAGGTGGGTGACCTCGAGCCCGCTGGCTCCGGGCACCGCGCCGGCATCGCCAACCACTGCGAAGCCATGGTTTTGCGTGGTGATCAGGACCTGGCCCGTGCGCAGATCGCGGACCGGGTGGTTACCCCCGCGATGTCCGTAGGGAAGCTTGGCGGTGGAGCCGCCGAAGGCGAGGCCGACGAGCTGGTGGCCTAGACAGATTCCGAAGGTGGGAAGGCCCCCGCCGGCGAGATCCGCGATGGTGTCGACGGCGTAGGCCACCGCGGCCGGATCGCCCGGGCCATTCGAAAGAAAGAGTCCATCAGGGTTTAGCTCGCGCACCTGAGCCGCGCTCGTCTTCGCCGGGACCACCGTGACCCGACATCCCGCGCGCACCAGCATCCGGACGATGTTTCGCTTGATGCCGTAGTCGTACGCCACCACGTGCGGGCCGTCCCGACCCTCGGTCCAGGGCTCGTGCACGGTGGCGCGGGAGGCGAGGTCGAGACCTTCCATAGAAGGGGACGCCAGCAGCTGGGCCGTGAGCTCGCGGCTGGGTTCGCGGCCCTCCGCCAGGACGCCTCGCATCGCGCCCCGTTCGCGCAGGTGGCGGGTGAGCCGGCGCGTGTCGACATCCTCCAGCACCGGCACGCCCGCCTCGGACAGCCAGGTGTCCAGGCTCATCGTAGCGCGCCAGTTGGACATGTGCTGAGAGAGCTCGCGCACCACCACACCGGTGACCTGGGGCCGGGGCGATTCCATGTCTTCGAGATTCACCCCGTAGTTGCCGATCATCGGCGCCGTCATCACCACGATCTGCCCCAGGTAGCTGGGGTCGGTGAATGTCTCCTGGTAGCCGGTGAGGTTGGTGGTGAAGACCACTTCGCCGAAGCCGGGATCGATGGGCCGGGACGTGGTTCCGGAGAACCAGGTGCCGTCCTCCAGCAAAACGAAAGCGGGGCGACCCGTCATCGGCTCACCCCGCGCTCGATCCTGGTCACTGCTTGGGCTTGGGAGGCGCCGCCCCCGGAGACGGAGCCTTGACGGGAGCCGGTGCGGCGGCTGGAGACTTGGCCGGCGCGGCTCCGCTTGCCGGCACCTTTGCGGTCCCCGCGGCCGAAGGCTTGGCGCCACCCGCTGGCTCCGAGGCAGGCGGCAGGGGCGAGCCGCCGAGCGGCACCTGCGCGCCTGAGGCGGGCGCCGCCGGCGACGAGGCCCGCAACCGCTCCTGCAGCGCGCTGGTATCGCCGCTGCGGCGTACGAACGAGAGCATCAGCGCCAGCACCAGGAAGATGCCGCCGCACCACCAGCTCGCCTTGGTGAGGATGGTGACGGCCTGGCGGCCGCCGAGCACGGTATCGGTCGTGCCGCCGCCGAGCGAGGCGAGTCCCCCGCCCTGGCCCGCCTGGAGCAGGACCACGACCGAGAGCAGCAGCGCGTCGAGAATGAGCAGCGTGAGCAGGAACGCGAACATGAAATAGCCTCCTGGGCAGCCGCGAAGTCTAGCGGCCGACACAGGTTGGGTCAACTCTCGGCGGGAACGCTGCGGCCGATCAGGATGGTAATGTTGTCGCTGCCACCGCCCTCGAGGGCGTCCTGCAGCAGGCTCTCGCAGGCCTCCCTGGCGGAAGTCATCTCCAGCAGGCGTTGCCGAATCCTGTCATCGCTGACGTGGCGGGTGAGTCCGTCGCTGCAGAGAAGGCCGACGGTGTCCCACGCGTGATCCAGCCGGGTCACCGATGGCGCGGTCTGCTGGCCACCGATGGCGCTCGAGAGCACGTGTGCCCACCGGGTCCGGTCGGCTTCCGCCCGGGCCATCACGCCGGCATCTATCAGCTCCTGCGCCATGGTCTGGTCCCGGGAGATCTGAGTCAGCTCGCCTTGACGGAGCACGTAGCAGCGGCTGTCGCCCACCTGCAGCAGATAGCCCCGCGGCCAGACACTGAGCCAGAGCGTGAGCGTCGTCGCCATGCCGGCCAGGTCCGGGTCCCGATCCGATTCCGCCAGGATCTCCGCATGGCAGCGCATGGCGGCTTCCTGCAGGTCGGCCAGGAAGGTCCGGTCGTCGTGGCTGCTCCCGGCATAGTAGCATTGCACGCTGTGGCCGAGATAACGGGTGACGGCCTCGAGCGCGACTCGGCTCGCCGTTTCCCCTGCCGCGTTCCCACCCACCCCATCCGCCACCATCGCCAGAAACGCCAGCCGGTTCTCGAAGGTCGGAAGGCGATCGACGTCGGGCAGGCTGGTGCGATGCACCTGCATCTGCTTCCGCAGCGAGCAGATCAGGAAATGATCCTGATTCGACTTCCGTACCTTGCCGGCGTGGGTAAGTCCGTAAACGTCGAGCTCGTTGTCGCGCGGCTGCCGGTCAGGCAGAGCGCCCGCGGGATGGGGCGTCGGATGGGTCATGAGGCTCTCGCTTTCGTTGCATCCAGGATACGAGCCCCGTGCCGCCTTGGCCAGATTCCGCCGGCTCGCGCCGGACCGCTGTGGTTGTCTGCCCCGCCGGTCGGGGTGATGTTTCGGCGGTCACGCACTCTCCGACGCCCGCCGATCACCACGAGCCTCGATGCATCCACTCGCCGGCCAGCCCGCCCCACGGAACCTCCTGGTCGACGTCGGCGCGCTCGAGCTCCAGTATCATGGCCGCCGGCCGGACCCCGATGATCCGGCGCAGCGGGTGAGCTTCGGGACCAGCGGGCACCGTGGCACCCCGCTGGACGGCAGCTTCACCGAGTCTCACATCCTGGCCATCAGCCAGGCGATCAGCGAATACCGCGTCGCCAGCGGCATCACCGGGCCGCTCTTCCTGGGGAAGGACACCCACGCGGTGTCGCGTCCGGCGGAGCGGACGGCGCTGGAGGTGTTCGCGGCCAACGGCGTGGCGGTCGTCGTCCAGCAGGACGACGGCTTCACCCCGACGCCGGCCATCTCCCACGCCATCCTCAACTACAACGCGCGCCGGTCGGCCGGGCTGGCGGACGGGGTCGTGATCACCCCCTCGCACAATCCGCCGGCGGACGGCGGGTTCAAGTACAACCCACCAACCGGTGGGCCGGCCGATACCGAGATCACCACCCGCATCCAGGACCGGGCGAACGCGCTCCTGGCTGCGCGCAACGCCGGCGTCCGCCGGGTGCCCGTGGCAACGGCCCGCGCGGCTTCGACCACCCACCAGGAGGATCTGGTCGAGCCCTACGTCGCGGCGCTGGGCAGCGCGCTCGACCTCGAGGCGGTCCGGTCCGCGGGCGTGCGGATCGGGGTGGACCCTATGGGCGGCTCCTCCCTCGGCTACTGGCCCCGGATCGCCGAGCGCTACGGTCTCGATCTCACGGTGGTGAACCCGGTGCTCGATCCGGCCTTTGGCTTCATGACGGTGGATCACGACGGCAAGATCCGGATGGACTGCTCCAGCCCGTGGGCCATGGCGAGCCTGGTCGGTCTCAAGGACCGCTTCGCGGTGGCCTGGGGCAACGATCCCGACGCGGACCGCCATGGTATCGTCGCGCCCTCGGCGGGATTGCTCAACCCGAATCACTACCTGGCCGTGGCGATTCATTACCTGTTGACCCATCGCCCGAAGTGGCCGAGCGGGGCGGCGGTGGGGAAGACGCTGGTCTCCAGTGCCGTGATCGACCGGGTGGTGGCGGAGCTGGGGCGGACGCTGCTGGAGGTGCCGGTGGGATTCAAATGGTTCGCGCCGGGACTGTTCGACGGGAGTTGCTGTTTCGGCGGCGAGGAGAGCGCGGGGGCCAGCTTCCTCCGGCGCGACGGCTCGGTCTGGACCACCGACAAGGACGGAATTCTGCTGGGGTTGCTCGCGGCGGAGATTACCGGCGTGACCGGCCGCGACCCCGGTGTCTACTACGCCGAGCTGAGCGCGAGGCTGGGCGCGCCGATCTACACCCGGCTCGACACACCGTGCTCCCCCGCGCAGAAGGCGGCGTTCAAGCGGCTCACCCCAGAGGCGGTGACCGCGGGATCGCTCGCCGGTGATCCGATCACCGCCAAGCTCACCCGCGCTCCCGGCAACGGTGCGCCGATCGGCGGCCTCAAGGTCACCACGGCACACGGCTGGTTCGCGGCCAGGCCGTCGGGCACGGAAAACGTGTACAAGCTCTACGCTGAAAGCTTTCGTGACGCGGACCATCTGGCCCGGCTGGTCGCGGAGGCGCAGGGGATGGTGGAGGGGGTGCTGCGATAGGACGGGAAGGACGGGAAGGACGGCCGCGCAGCGAATAGGCTCGGGATGACAGTTCCCGCGAGGGTCGACAGCTCCGCTCGCTCACTCCACCTCGTCGATCGACCGAGGCCAATCCTCCCGCAGGATCCGCGACATCGCCCGGTCCGCCAGCAGCCGGCCGCCGGTCTGGCAGCGGGCGCAGTAGTTGGTCTCGTTGGCCGCATAGCGAATCCGCTGCACCGGCGCGCCGCAGACCGGGCAAGGCAGGCCAAACCGCCCGTGCACCGCCATTCCCTCCCGGAACGCCGTCACCTTCTCCGGAAACTCCTCACCCGCCTCGGCCCGAAGGCGCGCTGTCCACTCCCGCAGGACCGCGCCGGTGGCGTCGAACAGCCTCGTGATCTCCTCTTCCTCGAGTCGGCTGGTGAGCGTCAGCGGTGAGAGTCGCGCGCGGTGCAGGATCTCGTCGGAATACGCGTTCCCGATGCCGCTGAACAGGCGGGGATCGGTGAGCGCGCGCTTGAGCGTGTGGTTCTCCGACGTGAGACGGGCGGCAAAGGCCGCGTGGTCCGCGCCGAGCACGTCCAGGCCGCCGCGGTCGAACTCCCGGAGCGCTGCCTCGCCCCGCAGCACGTGGAGTGACGCCCTCCGGGTGCGGCCCGCCTCGGTCAGCACCAGCACGCCGGAGGGGAACTGGAAGGTGGCGAGCGCCAGCATGGCGGGGATCCTGGCGCCGGCCGCCCGCCAGCGCAGCCGCCCGGCGATCATCAGGTGGATCACCAGGAAGAGCTCGTCCTCCAGCGCCAGCACCACGCGCTTGCCGAGCCGGCGGAGGCCGCGGACTCGCTTGCCTTCCACCTCGGCGACAGATGGCGAGACCGAGCGGAGCACGAACGGATTGCGGATGAGCAGTCGTTCGAGCGGCTGGTCCACCACTCTCGGAGCGAGGCAGTCCAGGTAGACGGTGATGTCCGGGAGCTCAGGCACGCGCGCGCGTCGCTCGCCAGCGGCCGCCCACGAACGTGCCGGCGATGACCTCGTTGCCCGCGCCGAAGACCAGCGCCTCGAGCAGCCGCTCCGGTCCGACCTCCGCGAGCGCCGGAGCGGTCAGATCGATCGCTACCAGATCGGCCCAGGCGCCCGGCGCGATGCGCCCGGTGTCCACCGCCAGCGCGCGGGCGCCCCCGGTGGTGGCGGCGGCGAGGACCGTGGTCGCCACGTTCCCCGCCTCATCCGCCAGCGCTCCACGCATCTCCCCCTCGAGTCGCTGCCCGTATTCCAGCCAGCGCATCTCTTCCAGCAGCGAGAGTCGATTATTGGAGTCGGTGCCGAGCGCGAGCCGATCACGGGCGGCGTGCGGGAGCGACAATCGGGGGATCCCGTCGCCCAGGTTCGCCTCGGTCAGCGGGCACAGACACACCCGGCCCCCTGCCGCGAGAAACCTCGCCATGTCGGCGTCGGAGGTGTGGGTGCAGTGGACGGCCGTGAAGTTGTCGCGCACGTCGAGCGCATCGAGGATGACAGCCATGGGCGTGGCGCCGTACGCCGCCATCGACTCCTCGATCTCCCGCTCCTGCTCCTCGACGTGCATGTGGAACGGAAGGGCCCGACGCATCGCCTCATCGTGCACCGCGCGGATCTGCTCGGGGCTCGCCGCCCGGATGCTGTGCGCCACGGCGCCGAGGCTCTGGGTCGCAGGTTCGAGCATGCCGGCGAGCAGATCCATCCGGCGCCAGTACTCGTCCAGCGACGGCGTCGCGAAGCGGCACTGGGCCCCTTGCAGGGGCTTTCCGGGCGCGCCGGTCGCGTAGAACGTGTTGAGGAGCGCGATCCGGATCCCCACCTCGGCCGCTGCCGCCAGCACCACCTCGTCCAGCGCGAAGTCGCCGTCGCGCTCGTGATGGACGTAATGGAACTCTCCCACCGTCGTGACCCCGGCATCGCGCATCTCGCCGAACGCCTGCACCGACCAGCGGCGAAGCGACTCGCGATCGAGCGACCCGACCAGTGCGTACATCGCCTCGCGCCAGCTCCAGAAGCTCCCCGCACCGGCGGGGAAGCGCTCGCCGGAGCCCCGGAGGCCACGCTGAAAGGCGTGGGAATGGGTGTCGACGAATCCGGGCAGCAGCGCGACGCCGCTCAGCCGCTCCGTGGGAGACAGACCGAGTGCCCCCGCGGCGGCGATCCGCCCATCGTCCCCGATCGCAATCTGGACGCCCGGGGCAAACCCGCCGAGGGTCCACATCAGCTCGGCTTCGAGCACCGCCGGGCTCATGACTCGATGCAGCTCTTCTGGATGAGGTCGTCGAGGACGTGCCCGGCGCGGACGAACTCGCCAATGGGGAGCGACTCATTGGGCCGGTGGGCCACTTTGATCGTGCCGGGCCCGAAGAGCACGCACTCGAGCCCGATCCGCTGGAGCCAGCCGGCGTCGGTGGCGAACATGACGCTGTGGGAATCACGCTGGCCGAGGACGGTGCAGAGCTGCCGGTGAATTTCGGCGTCCGCGGGGAGCATCAGCGGCGGGCTCTCGCTGCCCAGGTCGAGCGTGAACGGCTCGCCGCCCACGGCGGCGCGCGCCGTCGCACGGACCCGCTCCATGAGCTCGTCGGCGGACATGCCCGGCAAGAGCCGGATGCCGATCTGTGCCACGCACCTGTCGGGTATGACGTTGGCGGCGCTCCCGCCGGCGACGGTCCCCACGTTGAGCGCCGCGAAGGGTACCTCGGGGAAGAACTCGCCGTTGGCCGGACGCTCGGTCTCCATCGTGCGGCGCAGCTCGCCGAGCGCGACGATCGCCCGCGCGGCCGGCTCGATGGCGCTTCGGCCCAGGTGGGGATACCCACTGTGCGCGGCGCGGCCCTCGAACTCGAGCCGGAGTCGGATCATTCCCTTGTGCAACCGGACCACGCGGAGCGAGGTCGGCTCGCCGATCACCACGTTTCGAGGAAGCGTCTCGGGCGAGGGCCAGGTCTCGGAAAAGTGGCGGGCGCCGAGAGTGCCGGTCTCCTCGTCGTAGGTCAGGAGGAGCAGCAGCGGGTACCTGAGCTTCGCGGGGTCCAGAGCGCGGAATCGATTTATCGCGAGCGCGAGGAAGCCCTTCATATCGGCTGTGCCCCGCCCCGCGTAGGTCTCGTGCACCTCGGTGAGCAGGAACGGGTCGGTCCGCCACTCGGGCTCCGTGGCCGGTACCACGTCCATGTGCCCCGAGAGCATCAGCCCCCGCCGGTCCGCGCGCTCCGGCCCGGCGGCGAGCAGCAGATTGGCCTTCTGGCCATCGGCCGATTGCAGTCGGGTGATCCGGACGCCCGGACGATCGACGTAGTCGCAGATGAAATCGGCCAGCGGGAGATTGCTGAGATGGCTGGTCGAATCGATCCCGACGAGCCGGGCGAGGAGCACGCCGTCGGAGAGGAGAGGCGTGAGGTCGTCGATCGCCGGCTCCGGCTGGGGAAGCATGGAGAGACTGCTGAAAAGCTAGAGGCGAATGGCGGGAAGTGCCAGCGGCGCGCGACGTTCCGGCGTCAACCGCCGAGTCCCACCAGCTCGCCCCAGCGGTCCGGATCGAGACTCGCGCCGCCCACCAGCACGCCGTCCACCTCGGGGCGGGCGAGCAACGACAGCACGTTCGCGGGGCTGACGCTGCCGCCGTACAGGATGGGCACCCGCACGTCGACGTCGCGCCGGGAGAGCTGAAACCGGATGAGATCGTGTACCTGGGCGGCATCGTCCGGCGTGGCATTCTTCCCGGTCCCGATCGCCCAGACCGGCTCGTACGCCAGGATCACCCGAACCCAGTCGGCGGCCGGCACCTTCGCGAGCACCGCCTCCACCTGCCGCTGGATCACCGATTCGGTGCGGCCACTTTCCCGCTCGGCCCCGGTCTCGCCGACGCACACCAGCGGGGTGACGCCGGCCGCGAGCGCGGCGACCGTCTTCCGGGATACCTGCTCGTCGGTCTCCCCCACCAGGTGCCGCCGCTCGGAGTGGCCGATCAGCACCACCCGGGCTCCCGCCTCCATCACCATGGAGATCGAGAGCTCGCCGGTGTACGCGCCTTTCGGCTCCCAATGGACGTTCTGAGCGCCGACCCGGATATCGGCCCGCTGAGCGAATGCGTCCGCCACCACCCTGATCGCCACCGACGGCGGGAAGAACCAGAGCTCCCGGCCCTCCACCGGCGAGGTCAACTGGAGAAACCGCTCCGCGAAGGCACGTGCCTCCTCGGGGCCGTGGTTCATCTTCCAGTTGGCGGCGTAGATGAGGCGTCGGACCATCGGATCAGACCTCATCCAGCACTGCGACGCCCGGGAGCTCCTTCCCCTCCAGGAATTCGAGCGACGCTCCGCCGCCGGTCGACACGTGGCTGATCCGGTCGGCGAGCCCTGCCTGGGCCACCGCGGCCGCGGAATCTCCGCCGCCCACCACCGTCACCGCACCCCGCCCCGTGGCCTCCGCCAGAGCTTGCGCCACCGCCAGCGTGCCGTGGTCGAACGGCGGCGTCTCGAAGACTCCCATCGGGCCATTCCACACGACGGTGCCGGCGCCAAGAATGCGCCGGGCGAAGTCGGCCTCGGTCTCGGGATCGATGTCGTACACGGCCCAGCCGGGCGGGATCTGGTCGCGGGGCACCGTCCGAGTTTCCGCGCCGGCCGTGAGGCCCTGGGCGATGACCGCTCCGGCCGGCAGCACCAGCTTCTTCCCCGCCTTGTCCATCAGCCGCCTTGCCAGGTCCAGCCGGTCGGTCTCCACCAGCGAGGTGCCGGTCTCCAGTCCCATCGCCTTGAAGAAGGTGCACGCCATCGCGCCGCCCAGCAGGATCTCGTCGACCTTGGGCAGGAGCGCCTCGACCAGATCGATCTTCCCGCTGATCTTGGCGCCGCCCAGCACGGCCACGAACGGCCGCTTCGGCTGGTTGAGCGCGTCTCCGAGATAGCGCAGCTCCTGCTGCATCAGGAAGCCGGACACTGCGGGCTTGAGAATCCGGGCCACCGCCTCGGTGCTGGCGTGCGCCCGGTGGGCCGAGCCGAACGCGTCGTCGACATAGAAGTCGCCCAGGGCGGCGAAGCGCTGGGCCAGGTCGGGGTCGTTCCGCTCCTCGCCCGGGTAGAACCGGCTGTTCTCCGCCACTGCCACGGCGCCGCGGGTGAGCCGCTTGGTGGTGGTGACTGCGGCGTCGGACGTGGGATCGGGAAGGAAGGTCACCGGAGCGCCGAGCAGCCGCTCCAGCTCGCGCACCACCGGCTGCAGCGAATACTTGGGATCCGGGCCGTCCTTGGGGCGGCCGAGATGGGAGAGAAGGATCACCCGCGCGCCCCGCTCTCTGAGAAACTTGATGGTGGGCAGCGCGGCGCGGATCCGGGTGTTGTCGGTGACCTTGCCGTCCGCGATGGGACAGTTGAAATCAACCCGCACGAGTGCCCGTCGCCCCTCGACGGCAGCGCCGAGGGATTCGAGCGTTCGCTTCACAGCCGCTGCCCCACGTAGCGGAGCAGGTCCACGCACCGGGCGGAATAACCCATTTCATTGTCGTACCACGAGGTCACGTTGACCAGCGTGCCGCCCACCACGTTGGTGGAGAGCGCGTCCACCGTGCTCGACTGCAGCATGCCGATGTAATCCACCGAGACCAGCGGCTCTTCGCTCACCGCCAGCAGCCCCTTGAGCGGGCCGCTCTTGGCGGCCTCACGGAAGGCAGTGTTCACCTCGTCCGCCGAGGTGACCTTCGCCACCACGCAGCTCAGCATCACCACCGACACGTCGGGGGTCGGCACCCGGAGCGAGACGCCGTCGATCTTGCCCTTGAGCTCGGGGAGCACCAGCGAGGTTGCCTTGGCGGCGCCAGTAGTGGTCGGGATGATGGACAGCGCCGCGGCCCGCGCGCGCCGGAGGTCCTTGTGCGGCAGATCCAGGATCTGCTGGTCGTTGGTGTAGGAATGCACCGTGGTCATGAATCCGCTCACGAAGCCGAACCGATCCAGGATGACCTTCACCATGGGCACCAGGCAATTGGTGGTGCAGCTCGCGTTGGAGATGACGTGGTGCTTGGCGGTGTCGTACGCGGTGTGGTTCACCCCGTACACGATGGTGATGTCTTCCTTCTTGGCCGGGGCGGAGATGATGACCTTCTTGGCGCCACCGTTGATGTGGAGGGCGGCCTGGTCGCGATCGGTGAATCGGCCGGTCGATTCCAACACCACGTCCACGCCGAGGTCCTTCCACGGGAGCTTGGCGGGATCCTTCTCGGCCAGCACCCGGATCGAGTCGCCACCCACGGTGAGGGCATCCGCTTCCGGCACGACGTCCCCGGGGAAGCGGCCGTGCACCGAGTCGTACTTGAGCAGGTGGGCCAGCGTCCTGGTGTCGGTGATGTCGTTGACCGCGACGAAATCGAGATCGCCCGCGCCCATTGCCTTGGCGGCGCGGACCACGTTGCGGCCGATCCGGCCGAAGCCGTTGATGCCGACTCGAATTGCCATGATCTCTCCGTCTTAGAATGAGGCTCCGGTGCGCGACTGGGCAGTTACAGCTGCACCGGGAGCCGGGCCCGCGCGAACGTCACCGCCTCGACCCGCGGCGCCCCGCCGGCCACGAGCGCCGCCCCCGCCTCGGCGAGCGTGGCTCCCGTGGTGAACACGTCGTCCACCAGGACGCATGCCGGCACGGCGGGCTCTGCCGGGACGCACTCTGCTCCGGCCAGCCCGCGGGTTTCGAACGCACCCGCCACGTTGGCCTGCCGCGCCTCCGGCGTGAGGGCCGTCTGGGTGCGCGTCTCGGTGACGCGAACCAGCCAGTCGGTACGCACCGGCAGCCCCAGCTTCGCACCGAGTGCGCTCGCAATTTGCTCGCTCTGATTGTAGCCGCGTTCCCGGAGCCGCCGCGTACCCAGCGGCACCGGTATCAAGCATACCTGCCCCGTCAATGGCTCCAGCGTGCGCATCGCATCCGCCAGCGTCTGGCCGATGCGCCACCAGCCCTCGTACTTGAGCCGGTGGACCGCGTCACGCGCCGTGCCCTCCAGCCAGACCGCACTGCGCACGCGGCCGAGGCCCGGCGGCCAGGCCGCGCAGAGCCGGCAGGCCAGGTCTCCCAGCGTCGGCTGGCCACAGCGCTCGCACCAGGGCCCCGCGACCGGCCGCCAGCGAGACCGGCACAGGCCGCAGATGAGGGCGTCGTCTTCCCGGACCGGCACCGGCTGTTCGCAGAGGAGGCATGCGGGCGGCAAGAGCCACCGCTCCACCTCCTCCAGCGCGGCGGCGGCCTTAGCGAAGCGCGGCATCGACCGCCGCCCGCATGACCTCCGTCGGAGCCCGCTCATCGGGGAACCAGCGCTCGAATGCAGCCGCGCCCTGGGCCACCAGCATGGCACGGCCGTCCGACGCCCGCAGCCCCGCGGCCCGCATGGCGCGCACCCAGCGAGTCTCGCCCTGGGTGTACACCATGTCGAGCGCGACCTCGGCCCGGGGCGCGACGGACGGTACGGCCGCCGCCCCATCGCCGTCGTGCAGCCCGGCCGGCGTCGCGTTGATGAGAACCCGGCACTCCTCGGCCGGGACGACGTCCACGCCGAGCGACGCGGCCCAGTGGCCGAACGCTTGCTGCCGGTCGGGGGTGCGAGAGACCACGGCGACCTTGGCTCCCCGGAGCCGCGCCGCGCCGACCGCAGCCCGCGCGCCGCCGCCGGTGCCGAGAATCAGCCACGCCCCGTCCGGCGGCTCCAGCCGGTCGAGTGCCTGACACACGCCGGCGACGTCGCTGTTGTCGCCCACCGATGTGCCCGCTTCGCCCCAGAAGGTGTTGCAGGCGCCGAGCAGGGCGGCCTGCTCCAGGCAGCGGTCCACCGACCTCGCGGCCAGCTCTTTGTGTGGGACGGTGACGTTCCCGCCCCCGGAGGCGCGGGCCAGCGCGCCCAGCAGCGGAGGGAGGTCGGCGGCGGCGCAGCGGAGAGGGACGTAGACCGCGGGCAGCCCCAGCGCGAGGAAGGCCGCGTTCTGCATGACGGGAGAGAGGGAGTGCGCGACTGGATCGCCCAGAATGGCGAACACGCGCGTCGCGCCCCCGATCACCGCACGGTGCCGGCGACCCGGTTCACCACTCCGCCAATCAGCTCCTGCAGCTCGGTGAAGGTGCTCCGGTAGCTGGCGAGATCGGCTCCGTAGGGATCGCTCACCTCACCCCGCCCCTCGTCCCGGCCGGCGAACACCCCGAGCAGGTGGGCCTTCTCCTCGCAGCCGAGCTCGGCGACCCGGGCGAGGTGCTGACCCGACATCACCAGGATGAGATCCGCGCTCCGCGCCAGCTCCCGGGTCAGCAGTCGCGCCCGATGCTCGCTCAAGTCGAGGCCATGCTCCAGACCGACCAGGTAGGCGCCCTCCGAAGCCGGTGCGCCATCCCACGCGCCGGTGCCTGCGGAAGCGACGGTGACCTGGTCCAGGCCGCGCGCGGCGAGGGCTTCGCGCATCAACGCTTCGGCCATCGGGCTGCGGCAGGTGTTGCCGGTACAGACGAAGAGGACGTGGGTGCTCATGGCGGAAACATACTCAGGGCGCCAGCCGGCCGGCGGCGCGGCGCAGCTCGGGACGCGGGATGGCACCGTCCCGCACCAGACGCGGTACCACATCGGTACAATCGACCAGCGTCGAGGGAGGCACGTTGCCCAGCACGCCGCCGTCGAGCACCAGCACCAGGCCTCGCGTCACCTCGTCGCGGAACAGCTCGACCAGGCGGTCGGGACCCGGGGCCGGTGGACCGCCGGGCCGGTTGGCGGAGGTGGAGGTGAGCGGCCGACCGCTGGTCGCGACCAGGCGCGCGATGCCCCGATGCGACGTGTGGCGGACCGCGATGCCACCCTCCCTGCCTCGGAGCTCCTCCGGCAGCCGGCCCTCGCCCCCCGGCAGCACCAAGGTCAGCGGCCCGGGCCAGAAGGCGTCCGAGAGCGCGCGGGCCGAGGGCGTGAAGACCAGCCCCCACTCCTCCGCCATCAGACGGCTCGCCACCAGCAGCAGGAACGGCTTGCCGGGCTGTCTCCCTTTGAGTCTGGCCAGCTTCTCGAGCGCGGCGACGCTGGGGTCGGAGCCCAGGCCGTACACCGTTTCCGTGGGGTACGCCAGCAGGTCACCAGCGGCCAGGTGGGCGATCACCGGCGGAATGGCCGCCGTGATCTCCTCCTCGGTGTTGAACGGAAGGATCACGCCTGCCCCCGCGCGAGCAGCTCGGCGAGCGCGAGGTCGTCCGGTGTGGTGACCTTGAGATTACGTGGAGAGTCGGGCACCAGGTGCACCGGCACACCCAACGCCTCGACCAGTGCGGCGTCGTCGGTAGCGGAGGAGCCGTCCGGAGCCGCGGCGGCGTGGGCCTGCGCGAGCACGGCGCGGGGGAATCCCTGCGGTGTTTGCGCGCGCCAGAGCCGCTCGCGGGGAATGGTCCGCTCGATCCGATCCGGCGCGGCGGCGGCGGCCTGCTTCACGGTGTCGGTGAGCGGCACGGCGGCGATGGCGCCGTCGCCCCGCCGGGCGTGCGCAATGACGGCATCGATGACGCCGGGTGCCACGAACGGCCGGGCCCCATCGTGCACCAGCACCACGGTGCACTCGGCCCGGAGCGCGGCCAGTCCCGCGGCCACGGAATCGCGCCGCTCGGCGCCACCGGCAACGAGCGTCAAGGCGGAGCCCGACAGGTGGGCGAGAAACTCGGGCGGCTGCCGGGCATCCTCCGCAGGGATCACCAGTGCCACCTGGGCCACGTCGGGGTGCGCGGTGAATGGGCGCACGGCGCGGAGCACCATCGGTACGCCGGCGATCGGCTGATACTGCTTGGGCCGCTCGCCCCCGATCCGGCTCCCCCGTCCGGCCGCGACCACGATGACCCCGACATCACGCGGCAAGCGCCCGCACCAGTTGCTCGACGTGGTCCAGCGCAACCATCGAGACACCGGGAAGCTGTACCACGCTGCGGGAGCTGCCGAACACCCGACGGAAGCCGAGCCGCGCGGCCTCGGCGATGCGCCGCTCGATGGCGCCGCTGGGCCGGATCTCGCCGCCGAGCCCGACCTCGCCGAGGAAGATGACGTCGGCAGGAGCGGGACGATTGTACAGACTGGAGACCAGGGCGGCCGCGACCGCCAGGTCGGCCCCGGGCTCGTTGAGCCGCACCCCGGCCGTGACCTGCACGAATACATCGAGGTCGGCAAAAGAGGTCTCTGCCCGCCGCTCCAGTACGGCGAGCAGGACGGCCAGACGCTTGGGATCGATGCCGGTGGCGACACGCTGGGGCGTGCCGTACCCGGACTTGGCGGCCAGCGCCTGGACCTCGACCAGCACCGGGCGCGTGCCTTCCATGAGCGCGGTGACCGCGCTGCCGCTGATCCCGTCGGCGCGGGCGGCGAGGAACACGGCGGATGGGTTGGGCACGGCCACCAGCCCGCGCTCGGTCATGGTGAAGACGCCCAGCTCGTCGACCGAGCCGAAGCGATTCTTGGTGGTTCGGAGCAGCCGGTAGTCGAGCGTGACCTCCCCCTCGAAGTAGAGCACCGTGTCCACGATGTGCTCCAGCGTCTTGGGGCCGGCGATGCCGCCGCCCTTCGTCACGTGGCCCACCACCACGACCGCAGTGCCGCTCTCCTTGGCGAACCGCATGAGCTGGCCCGAGCACTCCCGCACCTGGCCGACATTGCCGGGCGCGCTCTCCAGGGTCTCGGTGTAGACCGTCTGGATGGAGTCGATGACCACGACGTCCGCCGCTACGGCCGTGGCGGCGCCGATGATCGCCTCCAATCGGGTCTCGCCCAGCACGTGCACCGCACCGGCATCTTCGTGCAGGCGATCGGATCGCAACCTGAGCTGGTCGGGCGACTCCTCACCGCTGGCGTAGAGCACGGTGCGACCCGCGGTCTCCAGCCGGGCGGCGGCCTGCAGCAGCAGGGTCGACTTGCCGATCCCGGGCTCGCCACCGATGAGAATCATGGAGCCGGGCACGATCCCGCCGCCCAGCACGAAATCGAACTCGGGGAGCCCGGTGCGCCAGCGCTCCAGCGGGCTGGTGGCCACCTCGCGGAGCCGGGCAGGCGGCGCCACCAGGCGCTGCGCCCTCCCGGCGCGCTTGAGCCCCGACCGAAGCGACGTGCGCACCAGCACCGGCTCCTCGGCCACCGAGTTCCACGCGGCGCACGACTCGCAGCGGCCAACCCATTTGGGGTGCTCGTGGCCGCATTCAGTGCAGCGATAGACGGATGTGGGTTTGGGCATCGGTGGCCGTATGGATTAGAGATGTCACGCTGAGCGAAGCGAGGGACCTTGTCCGCCCGCGGACCCTCACCCGTCCGGCTCCTCCCGCGTCGACAGATTGTCGAACCGGGTGTACTCCCGCACGAACCGGAGCTGCACGTCTCCCGTGGGGCCGTTGCGGTTCTTGGCCAGCATCACTTCCGCCACGCCCTTCTTGGATTCGTCCTCCCGATCGTAGTACTCGGGCCGGTGGATGAAGAGGACCAGGTCGGCGTCCTGCTCGATAGCGCCGGAGTCGCGTAGGTCGGAGAGGATCGGCTTGCGCTCGCCGCCCCGCTGCTCCGACGCGCGGGAGAGCTGGGAGAGCGCGATGACCGGAATCTCCAGCTCCCGGGCCAGCGCCTTGAGCGAGCGGGAGATGTCGGAGATCTCCTGCACCCGGTTCTCCGCCCGCTCCGGGCTTCGCATGAGCTGCAGGTAGTCCACGACGACCAGCCTGAGATCGTTGTCGATCTTGAGCCGGCGCGCCTTGGAGCGCATCTCCAGCAGGGTGAGCGAGGGAGTGTCGTCGATCCAGAGCTGGTAGGTCTGCAGGATGCCCGCCGCCCGCGCCAACTGGGTGAAGTCCGAATCCCGCAGAGTACCCTGGCGGACCCGGTGGCTGTCGACCCGGGCCGTGGCCGTGAGCATGCGCTGGACCAGCGATTCCTTCGACATCTCCAGCGAGAAGATGGCGACCCCCTGCCCCTCCGCCGCCGCGTTGGCCGCGATGTTGAGACAGAACGCTGTCTTACCCATCGACGGGCGAGCGGCCACCACCACCAGCTCGGACGCCTGGAAGCCCGACGTCAGCGAATCCAAATCTATGAACCCGCTCGGCACCCCGGTAATCGCTTTGCCGCTGCGCTGGAGCGTTTCGATGCGCTCCATCGTGGGCCAAAGCATCTCCTTGATCCGGGTGAACCCGTCGTTCCCCCGCTGCTGGGAGATCTGGAAGATCTTGGATTCGGCGACATCGAGGAGATCGTTCGCGGTCGAGTGCCCGTCGTAGGCCTCGGTGATGATCGAGGTGGACGCCTCGATCAGGCGGCGGAGCACCGCCTTGTCGCGGACGATCTTGGCGTGGAACTCGAGGTTGGCCGCGGTGGGCACCGCGTCCACCAGCTCGGCCAGGTACTCGTGGCCGCCCGCGGTCTCCAGGTCGCCCCGGCGGAGCAGCTCGTCGCGCAGGGTGATGTGGTCGATGACCACCCGGCGCTCGGTGAGGGCGAGCATGGCGCGGAAGAGGCGCCGGTGCCCCTCCCGGTAGAACATGGAATCGTCGACCAGCTCCGCCGCGCGGAGCGCGGCGTCCTGGTCCAGCAGCATGGCCCCGAGCACGGCCTGCTCCGCCTCCTGACTCCAGGGAGCCGAGCGGCCGACGTAGGGATCAGCGGTCGAGAAGTTGTCGGGCGATACGGACGTCATCCCAGGTCGGCTTCTTCCAGTTCGGGTTGCGGAGCAGTGCCGCGGGATGGTACGTCGCGATCAGCGGGATGCCGTTGTACGTGTGCACCTTGCCGCGGAGCTCGCCGAGACTCTTCCTCACACCGAGCAGCGACTCGCCGGCGGTGCCGCCCATGGCGACGATCACCTTGGGACGGATGAGCTCCAGTTGGCGGTGCAGATACGGAATGCAGGCTGCGATCTCATCCGGCAGCGGCTTCCTGTTCTGAGGAGGCCGGCATTTCACGATATTGGTGATGTACACCGAAGTCCGCGGGACTTCAATAGCCTCGAGAATGGAGTCGAGCAGCCGGCCCGCCTGGCCCACGAACGGACGCCCGCTGGCGTCCTCGGTGGCGCCGGGTCCTTCGCCCACCAGCACCAGCCGGGCCTCGGCGTTTCCCTCGCCGGGGACCGCGTTGGTGCGATGGGGGCAGAGCTCGCAACAGTAGGTCGTGCGGATGCGCTCCGCTACCGCCTCGAGGCTTCCCAGCGCCGCCAGATCGTTCCCCAGCAGGATCGGCTCGGGCGAGGTCACGGCGAGTCCCGGGCCTGGAATGGGCGGCGCGCCCTTTCGCCACTTGGCCCCACCTTCCAGCGTCGATTCCTCGGCCGGCGGTGCCGCCGATTCATTCGCCATACCTTGCTCCCGCGCCGCGGCGCTCCGCAGGGCGGCGCTCAGGATGATCTCGGCGCCGCCGAGCTCGGCCTGCTGGGCAAGATAGCGCCGCCACTCATCGGCCAAGGGTCAGCTCCACGGCATCCAGGATCGCGTCGGCCACCTCTCGCTTGGACTGCAGCGGGAGAATGCGCGCCGCGCCATCCCGGCCCAGTAGGGCAACGCGGTTGGTATCGACCTCGAACCCGGCCCCGGGCTCGAGCGCGTCGTTCACCACGATGAGATCCAGATCCTTCCGCTCCAGCTTGGCGCGTCCCTTGGCGAGCGCGTCGCCGGTCTCCAGCGCGAACCCCACGATGACGCTGCCGGTCTTCCGCAGGCCCCGCGTGGCGCTCAGGATGTCCTCGGTCGGCTCCATCGGCACCGCGAGCGCGCCGTCCACCCGCGCGCGCTTGCTCTCGCTCGGGCTGCTGGGCCGAAAGTCGGCTGGGGCCGCGGCCATCACCAGCACGTCGGCGGCGGGCAGCTCGCTCCGCACGGCCGCCTCCAGCTCGCTGGTGCTCTCCACCCGGCGCACGGCGACGCCGACCGGCGGCGGCAGCGCCACCGGGCCGGAGATCAGTACCACCGCGGCACCTCGTTCCCACGCTGCCTCCGCCAGCCGGTACCCCATCTTGCCGCTGGACCGGTTGGTCACTACCCGCACCGGGTCGATCGACTCGCGGGTGGGCCCGGCGGTCACCACCACGCGCCGGCCGGCCAGCGGTCCGCGGCCCCGAATGGCACGGGCCGCATGGGCCAGGATCGTCTCCGGCTCGCTCATCCTGCCCGGCCGCTCCGACGGTCCCTCGGCCAGCGCGCCGATCTCCGGGCCGACGATGGCCACACCGCGGGTGCGGAGCCGCTCCAGGTTCGCCTGGGTCTGCGGGTGGGCGAACATCGCGTCGTTCATTGCCGGCGCCAGCAGCACCGGGGCGGCGGCGGCCAGCAGCAGCGTGGTCAGCAGGTCGTCCGCGAGGCCCTGCGCCATCCGGGCGATGAGATGGGCCGTGGCCGGCGCGACTATGATGAGCTCGGCGTCCTGTCCCAGCCGGACGTGCGAGAGCGCCCCGTCCGGCTCCCATATAGAGGAAAGGACGGGGCGCCCGGTGAGCGCCGCGAAGGTGACCGGCCGCACGAACTCCCCGGCTCCCTGCGTGAGCACGACATCGACCTGCGCGCCCGCCTCAGCCAGCCGCCGGGCGAGCGTGCAGCTCTTATAGCAGGCGATCCCGCCGGAGACGCCGAGGAGGACGCGCCGGCCGGCCCACGGGCTCACGCCTCGGAGCGACGGCGGCGGACGAGCTTGTAGTTGAGCTCACCTTCCACCAGCGCCTGCATCGACTTGGTGGTGAGCTTCTCTCCGGCCGTCGCGAGCTGGTCCTTGGGAAACTCGTTCAGGTAGCGGGCGAACTTGGCCGCCACCAGCACACCCAGATACTTGTTGCCGGCCTGCTTGGCGACTTCCGCGGGAGTGATGATCCGCATCGTGACTCCTTACGAGGTAACCGTTACGAAGTGACGTCCGTGACTGCGATCCGCGCCGCCGCCGCGATCACGTCGCGGCGCAGGCGGTCGATGAATCCGGGCAGCCCGTCCTGCCGGGGGACGCGCCGGGCTTCCGCTTCGAGGATCGCGGCCACCTGCGAGACGGCCACCACCAGATCCTCGTTGAGAATCGCGTAATCGTACTCGACCACCGCGGCCAGCTCGTCCGCCGCTCGGGCGATCCGCTCGCGAACCACGGCGGCCGGCTCGGTATTCCGGCCGGTCAGCCGCCCCACGAGCACCTCGGCCGAGGGAGGCAGCACGAACAGATGCAGCGAGTTGGGAAAGCTCGACCGGATCTGACGCGACCCTTCGATCTCCACGTCCAGCACCGCGATCCGTCCCTCGCCGAAAATCCGCTCGATCTCGCTCCTGAGCGTGCCGTAGAGCTCGCCGGCGTAGGTGGCCCACTCGAGAAACTCGCCCGCTTCGACCCGGCGGAGAAACTCCGCCCGGGTCACGAAGTGGTAGTCCACCCCGTCGCGCTCCCCGTTCCGCATCGCGCGGGTAGTGGCGGAGACCGAGTAGCCGAGATCGTCGCGGGCGTTCAGCAACTGCTTCGCGATGGTGCTCTTCCCGCCCCCCGAAGGCGCGGAGAGGACGAGGAGGAATGGTCTCACTCCAGATTCTCGAGCTGTTCCCTGAACTTCTCGAGCTCGCCCTTCATGGCGATGACCTCCTGGGCGATCTCCGCGTCATTGGCCTTGGAGCCCATCGTGTTGACCTCGCGCCCCAGCTCCTGCGCCAGGAAGCCGAGCTGCTTACCGACGGGGCGGTCCACGGCGAGCGCCTCGCGCACCGCCGCGAGATGGGCCCGGAACCGCACTAGCTCTTCGGTGATGTCGAGCCGGTCGGCCTGAAAGGCGATCTCCTGCGCCAGCCGCCCTTCATCCACCACCCGGCCGTCCAGCAGCTCCGTCACCGCGGCGCGGAGCCGATCCCGCTCTCGCAGCAGCCGGCCCGGCGCCCATTCGGCGATGCGTTGTCCGGAGCTCTCCAGCAGATCCAGTCGGTGACGCAGCTCCACAGCGAGCGCCTCGCCCTCATGGGCCCGCATTGCCCGGCAGTCGGCACTCGCCTGCGCGACGATCGGCTCGACCTCGGACCAGGAGACCTCCAGCGCGGCGTTGCTGGTGGTGGAGAGGACGTCGGGCTGGCGCGCCACCAGCTCCACCGTCACCTCGCCGGCGAGCCCGAGGGCGGACTGCAGCTCCTTGAGCCGCGTGGTCACCAGGCGGGCGCGCTCCAGGTCGATGCCGAAGCCGCCGGTGCGCTCGGGATATTCGGTCCAGCGTCCGTGGACGGCGACGTGCCCCCGGTCGAAGTCGCGTCGGAGCCGCTCGCGCAGCTCGCCTTCCAGGGCGGCCAAGTCGGCCGGGAGCTTGGCGGCCAGATTGAAGTGGCGGTGGTTCACCGTCCGGATCTCGATCCGGAGCCGCCCGCCCGCGGCCGTGCCCTCTGCCGCGCCGAACCCCGTCATGCTGTAGGGCAACGAGTCTCCGTGGTCGCCGGGAAACCGGAGAATTTACCGGTGAGCGGGGGGTATTGGTAGGGTCAGTAGTAGCGGGAGAGGGGCGGACGTGCGGGTTGACGTTGGTTCGCGAGCGGGTGATCAGTGTGGCTGATAGCGGCTCATAGCCATTATGCAAACTACTACTGCATGGGGTGTTACGATACTCACCTCAACTGGTTTATGAGCCACAACGGTAGACCCGCCCATCGAACGACGCGGCACGACAGCACCATGCGCCATCGTAGGCAGGCGATTTTCAGATCGTGGACGAATTAGGGGCGCAGCGCGAACACTGGCCAGCCAGCGCCAGCAGGGTCGTGGCCCAGAAGCCCAACATCCAGCGGACCAGCTCGGTGCGCTGATCCGCGAGTGCGGTGCGCTGATCCGCGAGTGCGGTGCGCAGATCCGCGATTCGCCGCTCCAGTCTGGCGTCGAAGCGCGCGAAGTTCAGCTCGTTCAGATCGCGCAGCTCGGTGCGGTAGGTCACGTCCACGGCATTGAACCAGTCCACGAGCTCGTTCGCAATGTCGTCGCCCAGCACCTCGTAGAACCGCTGGGGCAGTTCGGCAGTCACCGGCATCCTGATGATCCGCGAAGAGACCGATGACACTCTAACCTTTCGGGGAAACGACGAGCTCTGCGCGGGGCCGAAGTCTATTTATGGTTGGGCAGCAGACTGACGGCGCAAGCGATGGCCTTGCCGCGAATCGCACTCAATCCGGAGCTGCTGGTGGCCAGCGCCCAGCTTCGATTGCCGGCGAGCCAGCCGTTCAAGCGCGATACTCCTACTGGGACACTGATGATCCAGCGGGCCCGTGGTAACCGACGCCAAGGAGAGATCCTGATGATCGTGGGGGCAGCGGGCATAGTGACGGGGCTGCTCGTAGACGAGGATCTGATCACGATCGCGGGAGCAGGGGTGGGCGGGTTTGGCCTATACCTGTACCTGGAGGCAACGCGCTGAGCCCGCGGGGAGAACCCGAGCGCACCACAACGACTTCGAACCTGACGTGGCTTGTATGGTCCGTGACCGGAGGCGCTCTTGGATGCACACATCGGGCGCAGGATGTGGCGAGGCGCCAGAATTGGGGTTCTCGCCGGCATAACCTTGGCGGTGGTCTATATCGCGCTTGGGACACGGGTCAACGAGTTCACCGAGCTCCTGGGGTACTCGTTGGTCGTCGTGGGGTTCCCCGCTCTGTTCGCCGCTATACCTGTCGTTCAGGCGTTAGGGCTCCGGGGCGGTCTGGGTGAATATGCGGCGCTTGTGTCTCTCACGTTCCCCCTAAACGGCATCCTGTGGGGCGCGATCCTCGGGATCCTCTTGAGCTCGCCGGCCGCACCGGATGGTCGTGGTGATTGAGGCATCCGAGCGAGGTACAGCCTCACCCGCGGATGCAGCCGCCAGGCCGAGTGGGGGCCACCTTCCCTGCGGGCGCATCCCGCCTTGAGCGCGCTGCGGAACGTACATTGTGCGGACGCCGGCACGATGGCTTGCAGCTGATGCGAATGTCGTTAGGCGTCCCTGCCACCATCCACCTCTGGATGAGCAACGCCCTTCGAAGCGGCGGGTTGGAGCCACGCGGACATCTCAGTCGCGCCCGAGTAGTTCCCGCATTTCGTCCCCGGTAAGTTCGTCCTCGGCCGGATCCGCACTGGGGCCGGGGAGTTCTCGCCTTTCGGCCCGTCTGGCCACGGCCAGCGAACCAGCAGCGCAGACCGCGCTCGCCGTGGCGAGCGCGGGACCGAACACCAGGAACTCTCCCCACAAGCTCTGCCCCCGAAGGGCCGCGCCGACAACGAAGATCCCGGACAGCAGAAGCCCACTCACGGCGCCCCACCCCACAAAGCGCGAAAGCGACATGCGATCAAACCCGCGACGGCGCTCGATACCCACGAGGATTCCGGAGAATATGATGCCGGCACAAAAGCCGAGCGGAGCAAACAGGAGGGCAAACGGGAGGTCGGAGTAGAAACCGGGCACCCGCGCCAGCAAGATGCCTGCACCAAACCCTGCTGCTCCCCAGGCGAGGCCCATTCCGATTGCCCCGCGGATGCGTCGCGCCCCCTTCTTCATGACTACCTCCCGGCGCTCAATCGGATGCGCATTCCGCGTGTTGATGATAGAATGCCACGTACTTTGTGATACAGCGTATGCCTCGAGGACGCGGTGTCAAGCGAAGTGGCGTCCGCTTCCACCGACCTCGCCTCCGCCTCGCGCCCCTGCCGCCGGAGCGCTGCCGCCCGGGAGATGCCCGATTCCGGGGGTCAATGGCGGCCGTCCCGCCTGCCAAGCCTCCCCATGTCGAACTCATGATCCCTCGTTCGTCGTGGGCATGGAGGGGCTGCGAATCCAACCGGAAAGGGTGAAGCGATGACTGATCACAAGATCGGTACCCGCGCGGAGTGGCAGGCCGCGCGCGACGAGCTGGCCAAGCTGGAGGCGGAGCACGCGGAACGCAACGCTGAGATCAAACGCAGGCGCCTGGAGCTGCCCTGGGTTCCGGTG